>NZ_LZKC01000139.1:0-17422 GCF_001672685.1 Mycobacterium sp. E2462 | reverse complement strand
CCGACCAGGCCATGGCCGTCTCCCGGGCCGCCGCCGAGCCTGCGGGCAACACCGCGCAGACCACGGCCAACGCCACCCAAGTTGCCCAACCCCAAAGAGGCGAACTGCGGCGTCGGGAACCACGCGCCACCAGCACCCGCCGTGTCACCACCGGGACCGAACGTCAGCTGCTGAGCGATCGACCAGCCGAAGTTGGCGATACCGTTGGAGAAGTACGCCAGACCGGAGGTCTGCTTCAGCAACACCGTGTACAGCGTGGGGTTGAGACCGAGGTAGTTGTTGGTCGGCGTGGGCAACCCGGAATCCAGGTAGCTCTGAATGGCGTTCGTGAGCCAGGTCAACGGTCCTGGCGGATCCGTGGTGGCGGCCGCCGCCAGCTGTTGGGTGGGCGCCGCCGTCGTGACGAGTTGGGTGGTGGCGTTGGCCGTGGTCTGCGCGGTGTTGCCCGCAGGCTCGGCGGCGGCCCGGGAGACGGCCATGGCCTGGTCGGTGGTGGCGTCCGGGGTCGTGGTGTTCGGCGGCGCCGGGAACGGCTCGAGCGCCGAGGCCAACGCCGAGGCGCCCGCGTAGCCATACATCGCCGCCGCGTCCTGAGCCCACATCTCGGCGTACTGCGCCTCGGTGGCCGCGAT
Organism: Mycobacterium sp. E2462; assembly: GCF_001672685.1. Taxonomy (NCBI): domain Bacteria; kingdom Bacillati; phylum Actinomycetota; class Actinomycetes; order Mycobacteriales; family Mycobacteriaceae; genus Mycobacterium; species Mycobacterium sp. E2462. The sequence continues at coordinate 16,790 of NZ_LZKC01000139.1, read as the reverse complement.
CGCCGCGGAATTCTGCCCGAAGAAGTTCGTCGCGATCAGCGTCGCCAGGAGGACCCGGTTCGCCGCAATCACCGGCGGCGGCACCGTCATCGCGAACGCCGCCTCATAGGCCGCCGCCGCCGCCCGACCCTGACTCGCGGTGTCCTCGGCCATCGCCGCCATCACCGACAACCACGACACATACGGCGTCACCGCCTTGAGCATCGACGCCGACGCCGGCCCCACCCACGGACCGCCGCTCAACTCCGTCACCACCGACGAATAACCACTCGCCGCGGTGCCCACTTCAGCGGCAATCTCATCCCACGCGGCGGCCGCAGCCATCATCGGCCCCGAACCCGGACCCGCATACATGAGACCGGAATTGATTTCGGGCGGTCTCGCTCCGAAGTCAAACACCGTGTCCTCCTCAGTCAACCGAGACCACTGGCAATCTCGGCGGTCGCATAGGAATCAGTTGTGGCCGTGGTCACGGCTTTGTAAACGACGCCACCCTGCGGCTGTTGAGTCAGGGGGGATGGCGGCCCGGATCATCGCGTCCCGCAACCTCATCGGCCGGTCGCACAGACGCCCGCCGCTCGAGCCCTCGTATCCGCAAATGCGCTGTGCTACCGCGCTTTTCGGACATCCGCTCAGGAACGACATGCACCCTCTGCCTCGGCTGGAACCCCCGTTGTCAGCAACCGAGCGACAGCTCGCCTTCTCGGTAAACTGTCGCTCGGCACTGAGATTAGTTCGTTATGAGGCGAACACCGACCAGCGATGCCAACTGTTCATTCCAGGCCAGCGACTGTTCACTCCCGGTCGGCCAAAGTTCATCCGCGGCAAGGCATTGTTTACCCGCAGTTTGCTTGCGACTCGTTACCCGCGCGCGTCAGTCCTCGTCGAGGACCAATGCCATCTCGGGGCAGGATGCCACGCCCTCGCGGGTCAGCTCCTCGTCACCGGGCCGCACATCGTGGTCTTCCAGGAGGGAGTAGCCCGACTCGTCGATCGGGAACAGGTCTGGGTCGACGGCGTAGCACTGCGCGTGCCCGACACACTTCGACTTCTCCAGACGAACCCTCACGAGGTGCCTCCCTGGGCGGCCCGGCGCCGTAGCCGCCGTGGCAGTTGACGGATCGATACCCAGATTAGTGGGTCGGTAAAGTGTAGAAGATGGTCGCCGACCGGCACCGACGGCCGAAAACCATCGACTAGCTCGGGTCACCGAGCGCGTGTTCCCTTGCCGTGCATGCGATATTGAAGGCCGTGGTGGCCCGACGTTCACGCGCCGTCCCGGGGGACAGCTCACACAACCGAAGAGAAGACGACCGGAGATATGAGCGCATGAGCGACCAGCCAGGGGCGTTCCACCTGCCGCGGCTTGATTTCGAGAAATTGCCGCTGGCCGAGGACCGGGGTGTGGGCTGGAAGGCGCTGCGTGACGCGGGGCCGGTCGTGTTCATGAACGGCCACTACTACATCACGCGGCGCGAGGACGTGCTGAGCGCGCTGCGTAACCCGAAGGTGTTTTCGTCGACCGTGCTGCAGCCGCCCGGGCACCCATTGCCCGTGCTGCCGTTGGCCTTTGACCCACCGCAACACACCCGCTACCGCAGGGCGCTGCAACCGTTCTTCAGCCCGCACGCCCTGAGCAAGTCGCGCCCGGTACTGGAGCGGCATGCGGCCGAGATGATCGGGGCGTTCGCCGACCGCGGCGAATGCGAAGTGATGGCGGACTTCGCGCGGCTGTACCCGTTCCAGGTGTTCATGGACCTCTACGGCCTGCCGATGGAGGACCGCGACCGCCTGATCGCCGCCAAGGACGCCGTCATCTCCGACAAGCCCTTCCTGAGCCAGGCCGACATGGAGCAGGGTCGCATGCTCCTGGAGTACCTGGCCACGGTGATTCAGGAGCGCCGGCAAAACCCTGGGTCGGACATGCTGTCGCAGGTCATGGCCAGCGACGGCGAGCTCAGCGACCTAGAACTGCTGGGCATGAGTCACCTGTTGATCCTGGCCGGCCTCGACACCGTGACGGCGGCCATCGGGTTCTCCCTGTATGAATTGGCCCGCCGGCCCGGGCTGCGGCGCGAGTTGCGCGACAACCCAAGGCAGATCCGGGTATTCATCGAGGAGATCGTTCGCCTGGAACCCTCGGCGCCGGTGGCCCCGCGCATCACGACGCAGTACGTCAACGTCGGCGGAATGACGCTGCCGCCGGGCACCCACGTGCGGCTGTGCATGGCCGCCGTCAACCGGGACGACAGCGACTCGATGTCCACCAACGAACTGGTGATGGACGGAAAGGTGCACCGGCACTGGGGGTTCGGCGGTGGACCGCACCGCTGCCTGGGGTCTCACCTGGCGCGCATCGAGCTGACGGTGATCGTGGCCGAATGGCTGCGGCAGCTGCCGGACTTCGAACTGCCCGACGACTACACGCCCGAGATCAAGTTCCCGTCCAAGAGTTTCGCGCTGAAAAGCCTACCGCTGCACTGGAACTGAGCGAGGCTCAGCCCAGTGCAGCGGTAGGGACGCTATTTGCGGATTTCGGTGGCCGCGACCTGGACGAAGATGCCGGTGTCCTCGGCCATCAGCAGGCCTCGGCCGCGGGGCAGCGGACCGCCCTTCATCTTGCCGCGGATAAAGCCCTCGTCGGGGTCGGCGTCCATGACCAGCAGCGGCGCGTTCGCCTGGGCCAGGGCCCGCAGCATCGGGTCGCTGCCCGCCGACGACCAACCACCGAACGTCCGCGTGACGATGACGTGCAGCCCGACGTCCGCGGCCCTGGTGACCCATGGCGCGGCCTTGTGCAGTGGCGAATCGAAACCAGCCGGCAGCTGCTGGATGTCGTCGACGATCACGAAGATCTCCGGGCCGCTCCACCAGTTGCGCGATAGCAGCTCCGTCGCGGACAAGCCGGGCGGGGGTTCGCGGCCGGCCAGCACCGCGGCCAACTCCCCCATCATCGCCTGCACGCCGTCGAGGTTGTAGGCGAACTTCTCGACGTAGTCCGAGCCCAGCGTGGTCAGCAGCTGGCGACGGGGGTCCACCAACCACACCTGCGCCGACGGCTGTCCTGCCGGGGGCGGCGGCGCGCTGCTGGCGCCTGGCGCGTACAGCCGGCCGATCTCCGACATGATCGTCGCCAGCGTGGTGGTGCGCCCACATTCGCGGCGGCCCGTCACCATCAGGTGCGCGTTCTCCGCGAAGTTGAGGTACACCGGCGACAGGTCCAATTCCGAGATGGCCCAGACGATCCCACCGGCACCGACCCCTTGGCGGGCGTCGCCGGCGGCGAGCTCGCGGAGCTGGTCCACGCTGAACGTCGCCGGGAGACGACGCACCGGCGGGGCCTGCCCGCTGGCGAGCCGGCTGACGGCCTCGCCGACGCTGCTCGACTCGAAGTTGTTGTCGGGCGTGCTGCCCAGCGCCGGGCGGGCGATCAGGGTGTGCAGACCGGCCTGCGGGTCGGAGTCCAGGCGCACGTAGTTGACGGCGACCATGCCGCGGCCCGGCTTGACCGGAACCTCCTTGGCGAACCGGGAACGCACCAGCTTCGCGTCCTCCACCGCGGCCAGCCGCAGCTCCACCCGGGAGCCGAAGCCGCTGCGCACCGGCGGCCGCAGCTCGGATTCGCGGTCGGCGGTGACGATGACGTGCACGCCGAACGACGGGCCCTGGTTGATGATCACGTTCACCTGGTCGATGAGGACCTCGTTCTCCTCGGCCAGGGCGCGGTAGTTGTCGACCACCAGGTAGACGTCGCCGAACCCGTCGTTGGGCACGGGGCCGGGCTCGCCGCCGAACTTGCGGCGCCGGAACACCTCCATCGAGGCGATCCCGTACTCGAGGAACGTGCTCTTGCGCTGGCGCACCAGCGCCAACAGCTCGGCCACCGTGCGGCGCACCCCGTACGGGTCGGTCGGGCCGGCCACCTCACCGACGTGCGGAAGGCGGGCGACGGTCGTCAGCGCGGTGCTGCTGTACGCCAAGCAGTAGAACTGCACCTGCTGGGGCGTGTGGGTCAGCGCCGCCGAACAGATCAGCGTCTGCAGGGCCGTCGTCTTGCCCGACCCACCGGCGCCCAGGATCAGCACGTTGGCGCCCGGCCCGGAGGTGTCCACGGTCCACGGCGGCTGGTCGTGCTTGAACGGGCGGTCGATGATTCCGATGGGGAACACCAGGTTCTGCGCCTTGCCGTAATCCTCCTGCCACGAGTGGCCGAGGAAGCGGTTGACCAGATCATCGATGGCGACGGGCGTGTTCAGCGGCGGCTGCCAGAGCCGGTACGGCTCGAAGTCGATCTTGCGCAGCTGGTCGATGATCACGGTGCCGACCTTCGGCGTCCGGATCCCTTCGGCGTCGTCCTCCTCGGCCGCCTCGATCGGCAGCGCGTCACCGTTGGTCGGGATGGCCGGCGGGATGTCGGGACCCCCGACGCTCACCTCGAGCGGCGTGAACGAGTTGGTGAACAGCTGCGGGCGCACGTAGTCGATGGTGTGCACCAGCGTCGGCGCCACCTCGCCGTCGTCGGTGATGCCGCGCGGGAAGTAGTCCCGCCACAGGAACTCGGCCTGGAACCGGACGATGTCCTCGAGGCTCCGGCGGAAGTACCCCAGGCCCGCCTTGGCGGGCAGGTTCACGGCGTTGGGCACGCCGGCCGCCTGCGCGGCGCCCGCGGTCCGCGCCTTGAGGACCAGCCGGTAACCCATGTTCTCCATGAGCTTCTCGGCGCGGCTCTCGATGGTCTGCGACGCCATCATCAGGTGGATCCAGTAGGCGCGGCCCTGCCGGCCGATCGAGTCGAGGACGTCGACCGCCGTCGGCATGATGCGGAACCACTCGTAGAACTCGTCGATGACGACCACCAGCATCGGCAACGGCGGCATGTCCTGCCCGCGCGCCCGCATGCGGGACCGCACCGAGTTGTACTCCTTGGCGTCGTCGACGCCGGCGCTGTCGCAGATCGCCTTGCGGCGCGCGATCTCGCCCCACAGGGCGTCCAGGAAGCGCTCCATCAGGGCCTGGTCCTCTTCCAGGTCGGTGATGATGCGCGAGACGTGCGGCACCCCGGCGAACGGCTTGACCGCCGACCCACCCTTGAGGTCGGCCAGCACGAACTGCAGGTCCTGCGGCGGGTGGCTGAGCATCAGCGATTCGATCACCGTCCGCACCAGGGTTGACTTACCCGAACCGGTGGTTCCGGACATGACGCCGTGCGGGCCGTCGCCGCCCTCGTCCAGCGACTTCATGTCGAGGAACAGCAGCTCGCCGTTGTCCGAGCGCACCCCGAACGGCGCCCGCAGCCGCGAGCGGCCCATCGCGTCGGTGCGGGCGCCCCAGAGCGCCTCGAAGTCGATGTTGCCCGGGTCGTCGATGCCGTAGTAGGCCATGATGTCGCGGGCGCCGATGTGCGCGACCCGCTGGCCGATCTCCTCGTAGGCCTCGGCGAGGCGCCACCGCGCCAGCTTCTGCGCGAACTCCTCGGCCTCGACCGCGCTGATGTGGTCGGTGAGCGCGAAGAACCACGGCTTCTCGTCGATGACCATCCAGGTGTCGCGGTCGCGGGGCAGCGCCTCGATGACGCCCGACTTGTCGAAGCGCAGCGTCCGCTCGGGGATGTTGGTCCAGATCGACGAGCCGGTCAGGTCGAAGAACGTGACCCCGTCGACGCCCTCGGAGCTGATCACGTACTCCCACTGCGGGTCGACGGCGTCGGCGATGATGACGGTGTGCGGGGTCGGGGTCTGCGCCGACGAGCTGGCGTGCCGCGGCGTGAAGGAACCGCGGCCGGCGAACAGTTCGGCCTGCTCCGCGGCGAACTCGCGCACGGCGCTGTACACCATGCGGGCGTTGCCGGCGGCGTCCTGGCGCCGCGGGTCGCCGAAGTGCGGCAACCACTTCACCCAGTCCCACTCGTCGAGGTCCGAGCTCACCACGATCATCCGCACGTGGTCGGGCCCGTGGGAGAAGGCCAGTTGGCAGACGATGGACCGCATCAGGCCCAGCACCTGCTCGCGCTCCCCGGCGAGCGCGTACCACGGCTCGACCAGCAGCGAGATCATCTTCGGCAGGTTGTAGACGACGCTCTGGTAGCGACCGAACTCCTGCAGCGCCTTACCGGTCACCGGCTCCAGCTCGATGTCGGTGGGCATGTTCTGGGGCTCACCCCAGGTCACCTCGGGGCGGGTCATGCCGACGCCCACGCGCACGACGCCGAAGTTGAGGTCCTTGCCGTCGGGCTTGCGCTCCCACATCCGCGACGACCCCACCGCCGCGGACAGCGTGGTCGGCGCCGGGTGGAACCACCGGTAGTTGGCGTCCATGCTGTCGGCCGACTCGTGCGCCGTCTCGCGCAGCATGTCCAGCATCAGCATGAACTGGGCGCGCATCGAGTCCAGCTTGGGGCGGCTCATCTGCTGCTGCCCGCCGAACCGGCCGCCGAACATCATCATCGCGACGCCGCCGATCATGAAGATCGGGAAGATGGCGCCGGCGCCGCCGAACACGTGCGAGCCGCTGGCGAACGTCATGCCGACCATGCCGATCAGCAGGCCGACCACCAGGACGCCGACCACCACCAGCCACCAGGGCTTGCCCTCCGGCGGCGGGATGCTCAGCGGTGTCGGGAGGACAATGTTTTCCGGCTTGATGACCGGGGGCTTCTCCGGCGTGGGCCGGGCGAATCCACGTTTCACTTAGGTACCGCCAACTCTGCAGGGGACATATCCATCGGAAGGGTGTCGTGCTCCACCAGCGCATCGGCGCGCGACAAGGTCGGTCCTTGTGGGAGCAGCCGCAGCGCCACCCAGGGCGCCAGGCCGGGTTTGCTCTTCAAGCCGAGCGCCTCGCGCACGTCGCGGGTGTCGTCGACGCCGAAGCGGGCGCCGGCGTCGGTGAGCCACCACAGGGACTCGGTCGTCTTGGCGCCGGGGTCGTTGCCGGTGACGGCCACGAAGTTGGCGTAGTCGGGACCGAAGAACACCTGGTCGGCCTCGCGGCCGGTGGTGTCGGCCTTGACCAGCGACACCACCTTGTTCATGTCCTTCGCGGCGACCGGGATGGTCGCGCCGGAGATCACCTGGACGCGGGCCCGGTTCTCCCCGGAGGTCTTCTGCCACCACCAGCAGGTCGCCGGGTTCTCGCGGATGTCCATCACGTTCAGCGGCGCGTCCGGGTAGGACGACAGGTCCAGCTTGTTGACCACCGGCATCTTGGCCAAGGCGGACGGTTCCACCGTCACCGGCTTGGTGTTGCCGGGGCCGGCGTTCTGCAGGATCTGGGCGACCAGCGGAGGCAGTGTCTGCACACCGTCGGCCAGCACCAGCGAATACTGTTGCGGACCGCTGATCTGCGGGGTGACGATCACGGTGCCGATCGGGCCCGGCGCGTTCGGGAACGACGCGCCGCTGCCCGCGTTCTGGATCTGCGGCACGGTGAGCTCCGGGCCCACCGGCAGCGCGTCGAACAGGGCGCGGCTCATCGGCTTGGCCTGGCCGACCTGCTCGGGGGTCAGGCCGAGGGGCAGCAGCACGGACCGGTTGGTCGCGTCGATGCGCGAGCGGCGTCCCTCGCGGATCACCCACGCGTCCCCGCCGTAGTTCAGCACCACCGCGTCGGAGCCGTTGAGCACCTTGCGGTGGTTGCTCAGGTCGGGGTTTCCGTCGATGACGGTGACCGTCGCCGCGGACGGCGTCCCGGCGCCGGCGGTGGCCCCGGCAACCGTGTCGCACACCAGCCACGAGGATGTCCCCGGGCTGGTGGGGTGGAAGCTCGACGGCGCCCCGGGAATCCCCACCAGCGGGCCGCGCGGCAGGGTGGCGATCTGGTTGGACTTGACCAGGTGCGGGTTGTCCGCGCGGCCGGTGATCAGGCGGGCGGAGGCCAGGTTCAGCGCGGGGTACAGCCGGTCACCCACCCGCACGTACAGCGCACCGGAATCCCGGTCGGCGATGATCGGCGAGTCGCCGACCTGGCCGGCCGGGCTGAGGAACGAGTACAGCAGTGCGCCCAGGCAGATCACCAGGGCGGCGGACACCGACGCCACGACCGCCAGGTTCTGCCGACGGCCGGGCTCGACCTCCATGCGCACGCGCCACCGGGTCAGGGCCATCGCGGTGCGGCGAGCGAGGAACTGGTAGCCGGTCACCTGGGTGCGCGTCGACAAACCCAGGCCGTAGCCCGACCCGCGCTGCCCGCGACTTTCTTCCGCCACTTAATTCACCATCCGGTCTGCTGATGCGCCTGGATATCTCCATTGCGCGAGATTTCTCCGACAACCGTAAGGCACCGGTAGAGACCTCGCCACGCGGCGACGGAGCGCATTCACTTCTCGTTTGCTTGACGTCAATCCGGCTGCCCGCGCCGCACGCGTGGGCGCGAGGCCGCGTGGCGGGCCGAGATCACTCCCGGCCCTTGCCCGTGAGAATGTTTCCTCCCCTTCAGGCATCGTAATGGCGGATCGCCGTCCCGTCCTGTCAAGCGCTCGCATTCGGGAGCCCACTGATAGAGAAGTAAGGCGCGGAAGGCGCCGTGCGCGCGTCCGGGTCGCCGATCGGCCGACCCGGGCACCAAGATGTCTGCCATGGATGTCTCCGATGGTCGTCTCCCGTGACGGAGCTCGCGCCCTCACTGGTCGAGTTGGCCGGCAGGTACGGCGTAGCGGCGGAGTATGAGGACTGGACCGGCACCCGCCGGCCGGTGCCCGCGGCCACGCTGATCGCCGTGTTGGCGGCGCTGGGCGTGGCGGCCGGCAGCGAACAGGAGCGCAACGCCGCCTTGACCGCGGAGCTGCGGGCCTACTGGGCCCGCCCGCTGCCGCCGACCATCGTCGGGCGCACCGGGGAACGGGTCCGGTTCTGGGTGCACGTCACCCACGGCGACGCCGCCGAGGTGTGGCTGGAGCTCGAGGACGGCACCCGCCGCGGCGACGTACAACAGGTCGACAACTTCACGCCGCCGTTCGACCTGGACGGTCGCTGGGTCGGCGAAGCCAGTTTCGTGCTGCCCCACGACCTGCCGCTGGGGTATCACCGGGTGCAGCTGCGTTCGGGCGGGACGCAGAGCAGCGCCGCGCTGATCGTCACGCCCGGCTGGCTCGGGCTGCCCGAACGGATGGGCGCCCGACGGGCGTGGGGGCTGGCCACTCAGCTGTACAGCGTGCGCTCCCGGCAGTCGTGGGGCGTCGGAGACCTGACCGATCTGACCGATCTCGCGGTCTGGTCCGCCGCACGCCACGGCGCGGACTATCTGCTGGTGAACCCGCTGCACGCCGCGGCGCCCACCAAACCCATGGAGCCCTCGCCGTACCTGCCGACCTCGCGGCGCTTCGTCAACCCGATTTATCTTCACGTCGAGGCGATCCCGGAGCTGGCGGACCTACCCAAGCGCAGCCGGGTGCGCCGGTTGCGCGACGACGTCCAGCGGCGCGCCGGCCGCGTCGACACCATTGACCGCGACGGCTGCTGGGCCGCCAAGCGGGTCGCGCTGAAGCTGCTGCACGCGGTGCCGCGCTCGGCGGGCCGCGAGCTGGCCTACGCGGCGTTCCGGGACCGGGAGGGTGCCGCGCTCGACGACTTCGCCGTCTACTGCGCACTGGCAGAGAAGTACGGCGCCGACTGGCACGCCTGGCCCGAGTCGCTGCGGCATCCCGAAGCGCCAGGCGTCGCGAAGTTCGTCGCCAAGCATGCGACCGACGTGGATTTTCACCGGTGGCTGCAGTGGCAACTGGACGAGCAACTCGCCGCCGCGCAGTCGCAGGCGATTCGCGCCGGGATGGCGCTCGGCGTCATGCACGACCTCGCCGTCGGCGTGCACCCCGACGGCGCCGACGCCTGGGCGCTGCAGGACGTGCTGGCGCTGGGCGTCACCGCGGGCGCGCCCCCCGACGAGTTCAACCAGCTGGGCCAGGACTGGTCGCAGCCGCCGTGGCGGCCCGACCGGCTGGAGGCGCAGGAATACCGGCCGTTCCGCGCGTTGATCCGCGCGGCGCTGCGCCACGCCGGCGGCGTGCGGATCGACCACATCATCGGCCTGTTCCGGTTGTGGTGGATCCCGGGCGGCGCGCCGCCCACGCAGGGCACCTACGTCCGCTACGACCACGAGGCGATGATCGGCATCGTCGCCCTGGAGGCCCACCGGGCCGACGCGGTCGTGGTCGGCGAGGACCTCGGCACCGTCGAGCCGTGGGTCCGCGACTACCTGCTGCTGCGCGGATTGCTGGGCACCTCGATTCTGTGGTTCGAGCTGGACCGCGACGACCCGACTGCCGGCGGGACCCCGCTGCGCGCCGAGCGCTGGCGCGAGTACTGCCTGTCCTCGGTGACCACCCACGACCTGCCGCCGACCGCGGGTTACCTGGCGGGCGAGCACGTGCGGCTGCGCGATGCCCTCGGGTTGCTCACCCGCCCGGTCGCCGAGGAGATGGCGGCTGATCGCGCGGAGCTGGCGGCCTGGCTGGCCGAACTGCGCCGCGTGGGGGCGCTGGCGGACGGGGTGAGCGACCCCGAGTCGGTCATCCTGGCGCTCTACCGCTACCTGGGCCGGACCCCCTCGCGACTGCTGGGAGTGGCGCTGACCGACGCCGTCGGCGACTGCCGCACCCAGAACCAGCCCGGCACCGTCGACGAGTACCCCAACTGGCGGGTCCCGCTCACCGGTCCGGACGGCAGGCCGCTGCTCCTGGAGGAGGTGTTCACCGATCCCCGGGCCGCGGCGCTGGCGGAGGCGGTGCGCGAGGCGATCACGCCGGCGCCGGCCGGGGCCCCGCCGGCCGGCCTGTAGCTTTCAGGCCATGAAGGTCTCGGTCGTGGCCCCGGTCGCCGACGGCGTCACCGCCGATCCCGAGTGGATGGTGGCCTTCGCCCAGCACCTCGAAGGGTGCGGGTTCGAGTCGATCGTCGCCGTCGAGCACACCGTGCTGGTCACCCGCTACGAGAGCGTGTACCCGTACGACAGTTCCGGACGCGTGGGGCTGGCACCCGACTGCCCCATCCCGGATCCGCTCGACCTGCTGGCGTTTCTGGCCGCCCACACCCGCACGCTCGGGCTGGCCACCGGAGTGCTGGTGCTGCCCAATCACCACCCGGTGCCGCTGGCCAAGCGGGTCGCTACCGTCGACGCGCTCTCGGGCGGGCGGTTGCGCCTGTGCGTCGGTGTCGGTTGGCTCAAGGAGGAGCTGGCCGCCTGCGGCGTGGACTTCGCCAGCCGGGGCCGGCGCGCCGACGAACAGCTGGCGGTGCTACGGGCGCTGTGGGCCGACCGGCCGCAAGGTGTCTCGTTTCGCGGCGAGTTCTTCAGCTTCGACGACGTCACGTGCTCTCCGAAACCGGTTGCCCGCGAGCGGCTCCCGATCCACATCGGTGGGCACAGCCCGGCGGCCGCGCGCCGCGCGGGGCGCCTCGGCGACGGGTTCCAGCCCCTCGGGGTCGCCGGCGCGGAGCTCGCGTCGCTGATCGCGGTGATGCGCGACGAGGCGGCCGCGGCCGGACGCGACCCCGAGGCGCTGGAGGTGTCGCTGGGGCACCTGGTCACCAAGATCGACGCCGAGCGGGCGGCCGCGCTGTTCGACCAGGGCGCCGACCGCCTGGTCCTGGCGATGCCGCCGGCCGCCGAGATCGAGCGGGCCAAGGACATGGTGTCGGCGTGTGCCCAGCGGTTGTCGCTGGGATCGTCGTGACTCCGCCCGCCCTGCCATGACGCTGGCCGCCGAGGACCGGGTGGCGCTGCACGACCTCGTGCACCGCTACGCGGCCAATGTCGACGATCGCCAATTCGAGTCCGTGGCCGCCCTTTTCACGGCGACGGCCGAGCTGACGGTGCCGGACCCGCCGGCGCATCTGACGCCGGTCCGGTCGCATCGCGGCCGCGACGCGATCACCGCGGCCGTGTCGGCGGTGGCGGCGGTCACCCGCACCGAGCACGCGATCGTCGGGGAGGTGTACGACGCCGCCGCTCGTCCGGGCGCCGCGCGGGGACGCGTGGCGTGCGTCGCGCATCACTGGAGTCAGCGCGGCGACGAGATCACCGACGTGGTGTGGCACCTGCGCTACGACGACCGGTACGAGCGCACCGACGGCGGTTGGCGAATCGCGCGGCGCGCGTTGACCATTCACGCCATCGAGACCCGGCCGGCGCGCCGGCTGCTGCCACCCGGTTAGCGCGGAGCCGGCCCGCGTCCACTGTGCGAAGTCGTTTGTTCGGGCGAGCGGACGGGTAGGCCCTCAGAGACGCACGAAACAGAAGTGACAGCAGAGGAGAAGCCGATGAGGCCACATCCTGTCGACAGGGGCCGGAACGCCGGGCGGTCGACCGACGAGTCGACGCACGACGCGCAGCGCAGCGCCGGGTTGACGCCCGGCTTGATCGTCGTGGCAGGCGCGCTATTGGCGTTCGTGGTGTGCGTAGCGACCTTCGCCCTGGGCCAACCCGGCGCGGGCGTGGCCGCCGCCATCGTCGCGATGCTGGCCTTCGGGGCCGGCTTGTCGTGGCTTTCCATGGACCGCCGCCGCGACCGCGACGCCGAGCGGGCGTGGCTACCCGCCCATCCCGCCCGCTGACTACTGCGGCGCGGACTGCAGCGTCGCGAGGTTGTTCACCGACTTCTGCACGTCCGAGCGCAACACCTTGGCCACCAGACCGCCGATCGGCCCGCTGAGGAGGCCTCCCCGGAGGTCGGCCGTCAGGTGAAAGGTGGTGCCAGGCTTGTTGTCGGTGACGTCCATCGCCACCCCCAGCTTGATCCCCCCGCGGCCCCGGCCCTGCAGCTCAATCGCTTTCGGCTCGTCGTAGCGGGTCACCGTCCAGTGGATGACGTTGCGGAATCCCTTGACCTTGACGCACGACGATACGGCGGTGCCCTCCTCGATCGTGGACGGTACGGGCCCGCGCCAGCCGGCGAATATCGTCATCCACTCGTCGAATCGGCCCAGGTCGGAGGCCAACTTCCACGCCGCCTCCGGCGTCACCTCCGACGACACCGAAACATCTACTCGTGCCAAAGTCGTGCCCGCCCCTTCTCCACCAGTGCTGCTCGAACGAACCGTGGGGATACCCGGACGAAGCCGCGGCTATGCGTGTGACGCCGGTGACCCGCGACGCTCAGGGCCACGCTTCCTGCAGTTGCTGGGCCACATCGATGATCTGCGCGGCCTGCGACTGCGGCGCGTCGATCTCGGCGGCGACGTACTGGGCGATGAACCGGCGGATCTCGCCGTCGACGCCCGCGAGGATCCGTAGCACCTCGCCGCGGAAGGATTTCGACGACACGTTGACGGTGATGTCGGAGGGGCGCGGCTTCGCCACGTCGACGATGAGCAGCAGCGGTTCGGCGGCTCGGGCGGTGGCGCGCAGGGCGATGTCACCGGAGACGACGAAGCGCTGCTTGTCGAGCCTGAGGTCCAGCAACAGGTCGATCGACAACGGGATGTGGATGAGGAAGGTGATGGTGTCACCCAGCCGCCGGGTGACCTGCGGTTCCTGGATCTTGACGTTCGCGCTGACCTTGGCGATGCCGCCCGGCCCCTGCGCGATCGGTTCCATGGCGAATTCGTTCCCGGCGATGTCGGCAAAGGCGGCCGCGACACGCTCCGGAGTGACGGCGACCTCGAAAAAGCGGCGCCCGAACTCCTCGTAGCTGACATAGTCGTGATTCGTCATAGGCTTACACCGTCTCACGTCGCCTGTCGGATCGGTCGCTGATCTGCCCGCGTCGCAGGAAATGACCGCGTGATGTGCCCGGCGCCGGCGCCGATGTGAACCACGCCACAAGCGTGGGTCTTCGATTCGATGTACCCGGCCCCGTTTTGGGAGGCTTGCCGGTGGAGGTGTCGAGATCTGATGAGCGCCCAGGAAACTACTGTGCGGCGCCGGGCCGCAACCCCGGCGGCGGTGCTGGGCTGGCTCGGCGGCGGGCCTGAGGCCGAGCCGGGTGGTCACCGGGAGCGCTCCGCGCACGCCGTCGCGGGTGCCGTCGTCCTGCTCGGTGCGGTGTGGGCAGGCGTGGTGGCCGGGCTGGTGGGAGCCACCGCCCTGGCCGGGACGGCCGGGTGGTCGGTCCCGGCTATCGCCGTGCTCGCCGGGCTGCTGGTGGGAGCGGTCGCCCGCGGCACCCTGGTCGGGGGCCACCGGAGCCGGACGACCACCGCGGCCCGCGCGGCCGCGGCCGGGGCGCTCGGCGTCGTCGTGGGCGAATTCGCCTTGCTCGCGCTGCTTTCCGGCGCCATCGATCGCCGGATCGACGAACGGGCCGCGCGCGAGGGCGACGCCACGCCCGCGGTCATGCAGGCCGCGGCGGCGCTGCAACGCGATCGGGATGCCCGCCGCGCGCTCGACGCGGACGTCGACGCGGCACGTGAGCGCCAAGACCAGGCGCTGGTGACCGCCCGTTGCGAATACCACCCGTCGCCGTCGTGCCCGCAGACCCGGATCACCGGTATCCCCGGAGCGGGCCCCGAGACGCGCACCGCCAACGACTTGTTGGCCGACGCCCAGCAGCAACTCGACGCCGCGCTCACCGCGCGGGACGCCCGCGCACCGCAGCTGGACGCCGAGCTCGCCCGCGCGCAGCGAGAGCTGGACGAGGCGCGTCGGCGGGCCGTCGCGAAGCCGGGACTCGGCGCGCGCTGGCTCGCCCTGAACGACGTGACGCTGGCCGGCCCGGGTCCGTTGACCTTGCGCGTCGCCGTCGACGCAAGCTGCGTCCTGCTCTACGCCTTGCCGATGATCGTGGCCTCGTGGCGGGGCGAGACCACCCGGGAACGCCGCGCGACCGCCCTCCTGCGGCGCGACTGCGCCGAACTCGAGGCCGATACCGCGATCGCGATCAAGCGGGCCGAGGTTCGCCGCGAAGCCGAAATACTATGGGCCGAGCATCAACTCACCCAGGCCCGGCTCGCCATCGAGGCCCAGCTCGAAATCGACCGCGAACACCAGCGGCGCCGGGTGGCCGATGCGCTGGAGCCGCGGGCGTCGGCGCAGCGGATCGTCGAGCCCACCGACGACGACGTCTACCTGCCGATCGCCGCCGCAGCGGAGGCCGCGAGCCGGGCGGTCGCCCCGCCGCCGGCGGAACCGGCTGCGGTCACCATGGATGCGCCCCTGCCGGCGCCGCAGCACCTACCGGCGGTGCCGTCACCGGCGAACGAGGTCGAGCAGCACACGCCACGCGTGACACCGCTGATCCCGTCGATCCCCGACGTGACCAAGGTGGCGGCGCGGTGGCTGCGCCCGCTGGTCCCGCCGCTGGTGACGCGGGTCGTCGACAGCACGACGCACCCGTGGCGCACCGCCCGGCACGTGGTCGAGGAGGTCCTCGAGGAGACCGAGGAGATCACGTTCGCGCTCAGACGGACCCGCAAGGTCCGGGTCAGTTCCGACCTGACGTCCTCCGACGCCGCTCACCCGCCGGCCGACGAGGCGCCCGCCGACGCACCACCGACCACGCCTACCCGGGTCGCGAGCGCACGCGCAGGTGGGCCCTCGCTGCGTGGCCGGGCAGGCGGCAATGCCGCCCTGGAATCGGACGACCGTCGTACCGTGTCGCGGCGACCGGGACCGCCGGAGATCGAACCGCCCGGCGACCCAAGGGCGCCAAGGTCATTGCCGCCCGCGGACTAGCGGCATTTCCTACCGGAAAGGGCATTCCCTACCGGAAAAGGCTGATGGCGTAGCCGGTGTTCGGCCGAGAGGCCGCCCGCTGCCGGCGCCGGCACAGGACTCCCCTGGCGCGGGTCGGCCACTGCACGACCAGCCCGAACACCCGGGCGGGCGGCCGGGGCGGCGCGGCGCAGGACGCGAGCGGAGGGAAGTTGGTGACGGCCGGGTTACCCCTCGAAAGCTCGGCCGTCCCAACGTCTCGGTGGCCGCTCAGCAAGTCAGGGCGACCGGCTCGAACAGCGGCCCCCACTCGTGCCGCGCCGCGGACTGCGCATCGACGAAACTGGGGGTCTTCTCGCCGTCACCGGCGAGGTGCACCAGCGCCCACGCCATCGCGAACACCGGCACCTTGTGCCGAACCGCCGCGCTATGCAATTCCTCCATGGCGGCGTCCGACGGGCACCGCCGCAGGCCGATCAGGATTCCCCGCGCCGTGTCGAGGATGCGCCCCGAGTGTGGGCCACATGAGGTCTGGGCTGGCACCCACGTCGTCGTCATGATTTGTCGTACCTCCTGGGGCGTCTCGTCGACCGTCACTCGCGCAACGGCAGAGGAGTTTGTGCACTGCGCATCGTCGCGGCTGCAATCCTCAAAAGCGCCCCGTGCCATGATTTGTCGTGCGGCGGCGTTGTGCCAGCCCACCGCCGGATTCGATATGTGCCTGTGATCGTTTCGGAATCACCGACGGCGCGAACTGTTTCGGCGCGGGAGTTTGCCACACGCCTTCGGACACGCCGCTTTTCGCGCTTCGGTTCAGGCCCGCCTAAGACGTATCCCCGCGGTCGCGGAAGGGAACGCCTTGCGCCCGAGCGCTGGCGCTCCCCCGCCCTCGCGACCACGCCGCCAACGCGGCGCAAGGACGCCGGCCGGGGCTCGCACCGCGGCCGTTCACCCGACCGATCAGCATGCGTCCGCAGCCGCAGGCGCGCTTAACGAAAGCCGCTGCGCCACAGACTGTTCCGGCCGATGCTGCGCGCGGCGGCCAAAACGTGCGCGATTCGGGGAATTTCCTGCGCCGGACGGTAACTGTGGTGCGGACCTGCATGGTATGCGCCGCGGTCGTCACAATGGGCCGCGCGCAGCATCGGCCGGAACAGTCTGTGGCGCAGCGGCTTTCGTTAAGCGCGCCTGCGGCTGCGGACGCATGC
>NZ_LZKC01000138.1:0-26601 GCF_001672685.1 Mycobacterium sp. E2462 | reverse complement strand
GCCACCGGTTCGAGCGCATCGACCGCGCCTTCGAGGAGCAGGCCGCCGAGGGCTGGCAGCACTAGCCGGGATCCGGTGAACCGCCGGGTGCCGCGCGCCGTGTCCAGAGGCGGCGGCGGTCGGCGGACGCCCCGGAGAGGGCAAAGCATGTGCGCGGAATCGGCGACTGCCGAGGTGCTTTACCGGATCGCGGCGGGCACGGCCAGAGAGGCGTTCGAGGTGTTCGGGCCCAGCGTGGAGTTCGTCACGTGGTCCGATGAGGAACACGGCCAGTTCTGCGTGATGCGCGCCGTGGTGCCGCCCGGTGTCACGGTGCCGCTGCACAGCCACCCCGACGCCGAGGACTTCCTGATCCTCGCGGGCACCCATCAGGTGCTGATCGAGAGCGATCGCGGATTGCGGTGGCAGGACGCCCATGCCGGCGATTACGTGCGGATACCCGGCGGCGTGCTGCACGCGCACCGCAACGTTTCCGACGAACCGGCAGTGGACCTCATCGTCACCACCCTGCGGATGGGGAAGTTCTTCACCGAGGTCGGCCTGCCGTCGACGGGCGAGCCCATTGCGGTGACGGCCGACCGGCTGCGGCATTTCGTCGCCATCACACAGAAGTACGGTTATACGCTGGCGAGCCCGGAGCAGAACGCGGCCGTCGGCATCGACCTGCCGGTATTCTCCGGCTGACGAGGCGTCATGCGGGTCCGAGGCGGTAGTCACCGGTGTGCGGATCCCGATACCAGCCACCCGCGGCATGGGTCCCGCCGTCGATGTGCAGCGTCTGCCCGGTCACGTAGGCCGACATCCTCGACGCTAAAAAGACGGCGGCGCTGGCGATTTCGTCGACGTGACCGGGCCGCCCCAGGGGAACGACCTGGCCGATCCGGCTCGACGCCGCCTCGCCGCCGAGTTGGGCCAGCCCCTCGGTGAGCGTGATGTCGGGCGCTATCGCGTTGACCCGGATGCCGTGCGGCGCCAATTCCAGCGCGGCCGTCTTCGTGTAGTTGATGACCCCGGCCTTGGCCGCGGCGTATGCCGCGTATCCGGGCGCCGCGCGCACGCCCTCGATCGAGGTGAGCGAGATGATGCTGCCGCGCAGTTGGGCCGCGACCATCCGCCGCGCGACGCGCTGGCTGCACAGCAGCACGTGGCGCAGGTTGGCGCGGTACAGGGCGTCCCAGCCGTTCTCGCTGGTCTGCAACAGTGGCGACGAGAACACGCCGCCGGCGTTGTTGACCAGGACGGTCGGCGTGCCGAGCTCGTCGAGGGTGCGCTGCAGCGCGGCGTCGACCTGGGCGCCGTCCCGGACGTCGGTCGGGATACCAAGGGCGCCAATGCTTTTCGCCGCCAGCGCGCAGGACTGCGGGTCGCGTTCCCAGATGGCGACGCGGGCGCCGAATGCGGCGAGCCCGGCCGCGATTCCGCGGCCGATCCCGGCTCCCCCGCCGGTCACCACGGCCACCTGCCCGGTGAGCAGGATGTCGGCCGGGTCGATGGCCATCGGTGATCAGCCGCCCATCGCCGGCGCGCTGCCGATCACGCCGTCGGCCTCGAGCGCGGCGATCTGCGCATCGGACAGACCCAACTCGGCCAGCAGTAAACGGTTGTGCTGCCCGAGGAGCGGGGCAGGCTCGGTGTGAAACGTGTGCGGCCCGGCCGACGACCGCACCGGCAGCGTGGAAAGCCGTGCCGGGCCGTTGACCGGGTGGTCGACCGTTTCGAAGAACCCCCGAAACGTCAGCTGCTCCAGCTCGGTCTGCCGGTGCGGCTGCAGCACTTTGGCCACCGGCACGCCGGCGTCCCACAGGGTGGCGACGATGGCGTCGCGGCCGCGCGGCGCGCACCACGCGGCGAGCCGCTCGTCGATGAGATCGTGATGCTCGCGCCGGCCGGCCGCCGTGGCGAGCTCCGGACCGGTAGCCCACGCGGGCGAGCCGAGCGCGGCGCAGAGGCTGTTCCACTGCTCGTCGGTCTCGACCGCGATGGCGACCCAACTGTCGAGCCGCCCGAATTCGTCGACATCGCCGCTCAGATAGAGGTTTTGCGGGGCGGCCGTGGGCCCGCGGTTGCCGGCGCGCTCCAGCAGCGCCCCGTACGCCGAATGCTCGATCACCTGCTCGGCGGCGATGCTCAGCGCGGCGTCGACCATCGCCGCCTCGACGAAAACCCCGTCCCCGGTGCGCCTTCGGTGCTCCAGGGCCAGCATGATGGCGTTGACGGCGTGCACACCGGCGCAGGCGTCGCCGATCGAGTAGGGGTCATAGGGCGTGCGGTCCGGGTAGCCGGTGAGCCAGCTCACCCCCGACGCGGCCTCGATGACGTAGGCGAACGCCGGGTTGTCGCGCCAGGGCCCCTCCAAACCGAAGCCGGGCATCCGCACCATGACGATGTCTCTCCGCAACGATTGCGCGGCGGCGAAGTCGAGGCCGATGTGGTCGAGCACCCGCGGCGTGAAGTTCTCGACGACGACGTCCGACGTGGCGATGAGGCCACGCAGCAGGTCCCGGCCGCGGGGGTCCTGCAGGTCCAGCGTCACCCCCTTCTTGTTGGTGTTCAAGGCCTCGAAGATGGGAGACCTTTCCCACCAGCGCTCCTCGGCGGTGGGGATGCCGGCGATCAGCCGGGTGCCGTCGGGCCGACGGGTGGATTCGACGTGGATGACCTCCGCGCCGAGCAGGGCCAGGAAGTGGGTGGCACACGGACCGGCCCAGAAGGTCGTCAGGTCGAGAACACGAGTCCCGCTGAACGGCAACGGCTTCCCGGGACCCGCGGGCGCCGGGCGGGGCGGCAGTTGCGCGGCGCGGTAGCGCTGCGTGTGCTCCCCCAGCCGCGGTGCCGGCCGCGGCCGGGGCAGCTGGACGGGCCGCAACCGATACGGGGGGTTCGGCTGGTCGAAGCCGTCGCGCGGGTTGCGCGCGAAGCAGCCGCGCTCGACGAAATGGTCGAACGACGTCAGGTTCGCGCCGTTGCCCACGGGCGCGTGCGGGATGCGAAACGCCGCGGCCAGCTCGCGGACTTCGTCGACCGGGGTGTCGGTGAGCCAGGCGAAGATGTCCTCCGCGTGGATGTTGGCCTGCTCGGTGATCGACAACGCCGAGTCTTCGTCGATCCACTCCGGGTGGCCGACCATCGCGCACAGGTCGAACCATTGCTGCGCGGTGCCGCAGCCGAGACTGACCAGGCCGTCCTTGGCTTGAGCCACCCCCGGGATCGTCGGCCGCCGCAGGTCCCGCCATGGCCTGCCCAGCACGTCGTGGTAGGTGACCGGGTAGTAGGTGAGGCACAGGATGTCCGTCTCCAGCATCGACAGATCCAGCAATTCGCCTGCGCCACCGGCGATTCGGCGCCATCTCGACGCCAGGGTCGCCGCGCTCGCGTAGGCGCCGGCCAGGTATTCCCCGACCTGGCCGGCGACGAAGACGGGCGCGCGTTGCTGCTCGCCGCGGCCGAGCCCGACGATCCCGCCCGACCAGGCCTGCAACGTGAATTCGGTCGCCGGTTTGTCCCGCCAGGGGCCGTGCAGCCCGAACGGGGTGATGGAGGTGACGGTGAGGTGCGGGTGGCGCTCACCGATGGCCTCCGGCGCGAACACCGCCGCGTCGGCGACCCGCGAGCCCGCCGACCAGATCACCGCGTCGGCCGCGGCCAGTAGCCGATGCACCAGCTCGGCGTCGCCGGCGTTGCCTGGGTCGGCGACCACGCTGTGCTTCGCCCCCGCCAGGTAGGTGAACAGGGCACCGTCGCCGCCGGCCGGGACGGCGGCGCCGGAGGCCGACCACAGCCGCAGCGGATCACCCTCGGGCGCCTCGACTTTCACCACCTCGGCGCCACCGTCGGCGAGCAGCTTGGTGCAGTAGGCGCCGGCGATGCCGCTGGACAGGTCGACCACCGTGTAGCCGGTCAGTGGTGGCTGCGTCACCGTCGCTTCGCTCTGCCCTTCGTGGTGCCGGTCGTACGCGACTCGACCGCCGGTTGCGTGGGCACCGTCAGGGCCGCCAGAACGGGCTGCGGGTCAGGATGTCGGGACCGTCGGCGCCGATCAGCACCGCCTGGCGCCCGAACACCGCTCCGGCGCCCCGCTCCCACACGTACCCGGTCACCGAGAGCACCATTCCCGCCGCCAGTCGCTCGGTGGCGGCCGTCTGCGGCAGCCGGTGCGCGACGACGGGCGGGTCGAACCCCATGCCCAAGCCGCGCGCCACGGGTAACGGTGGCTCCGGCTCGCCCGCGGCGGGATACGCCGCGAGCAGGTCACTGGCCGGCGCACCCGCCCGGCACGCCTGGAACAGGTTGTCCCACAACCTGTCCCAGCGCCGATAAAGGTCGGCGGCGGTGCGGTGCTGACCGGCGGGCCAGGTTCGTCCCACCTCTCCGATGTACCCCCCCGCCAAGACGCCGGCCGAGAAGGCCACCAGGTCACCGTCTTTCACGCGACCGTCCCCGTGGCCGCGCCGCCAGGGGTGCTCGCGCGACGTCACCCAGGCGACGTCCTGGTTGGACGGTGTGCTGACACCACCGGCCGCGACGGCTTCGAGCAGAACCCCGGCCAACTCCTGCTCGCCCACCCCCGGGCGCAACTCGGACACGGCGGCGGCGAGGCCGGACTCCGCGACCGCGATCGCCTCGCGCAGCGCGACGACTTCCTCGGCCGTTTTGATGCGTCTGGCCGCGCGCATCGCGAGCTCGCCGTCGACCAGGTCGGCGCGCGGAAAGGCGGTCGGCAGCAGGCGCGCGAACACAGGTGACAGCGCGTCGGTTCCGACGCGGCGTGCGGTGGCGGCACCCTCGATGCGCTGCAGGGCCGCCACGGTGTTCATCGGGTTCCACGAAATGCCGTAGAGGTTCTCGTGCGGGATGTCCTCCGGCACACCCTCGTCCCAGGTGCTAAGCAGATGGATCGCCCCGGTCGCGCGCACCAGGACACAGGTTGGGCCGAACGGCCTGGTGCCGGCGACCCATAGCTGCGGGGCGCCGGTGACGTAGCGGACGTTGGCCTGCCGCCCGAGCACCAGGACGTCGAGGCCGTGCTCGGCCATCTGCTCGAGCGCACGCCGCCGGCGGCCCGAGCGCAACACCCGCTCGTCGGGCAGGACTTCAGTTGCCATAGGGGTCATACGGGTAGTCGGTCAATCGGATCCAGCCCTCCTCGGTGATGACCAGGACCTCTTCGCTGCGGTAACCGCCGGTGCCGTCCTCCCACACCACCGGCTCCAAGACCAGCACCATGCCGGCTTGCAACACGAAGGTCTCGTCGAACTCGGTGCCGAGATCGGTGCCGATCATCGGCATTTCGGCGGCGTTCACCCCGATGCCGTGTCCCAGGTAGAAGTGCGGCAGCCAGGGCTTGGTGCCGCCGTTGGCGTCGATCGCGGCCCGGCCCAGGTCGGCCGCCGTGGCGCCGGCCCTGGCGACACCCAGGACCGCGCTCATGATCTCGAACCACCTGGCGAACTGCGCTTGCTGGCGCGGTGACGGGTCGCGACCGACGATCCAGGTACGCCCGAAATCGGAGCAGTACCCGTGATAGGTAATGCTGACGTCGGTCCACAGCACGTCGCCGTCGGCCAATTCCCGCTCGGTGGTGAGCAACGGCAGCGCCAGATCCCCGTGCGTGGTCCACACGCCGTCGGCCTTGCTGGGCGGCATCACCTGCCAGATGGGTTCCAGCATGCTTGCCGTGGCGCCCAGCTCGAAGGCGCGGCGCAGGAAGCGTGCGGACAGGTCGATCTGGCGGATTCCGGGGGCCAGCCCGCGTTGCACCTCGACCATCGCCTCGTCGGTGATGCGGATCGCCGTGCGGATGCAGGACAGTTCGTCGGGAGTCTTCACGGCCTTCGCGGCGCTGACCATGGCGGCGGCGTCCACGGGCGCCCCGTACGGAAACAACCGCTTGGTGGCGCGTGACATGGCGCCGGTGAACTCGTCGACCGCGACCACCGCCGGTGCCGGGATCAGGTCGGCCAGCGCCCGCGCGAATTGCTCGACGCCCTCGTCGAATTCGAGATAGACCGGTCCGTGCAGGTGGTCGGCGGGCAGACCCGACTCGAGCGCGGCGCCTTCTCGAAACGGCAAGAACAGGTGCGGCCATTCGTCATCGGCGAGCACCACGGCAACCGGCCGCTCGACGTAGGACAATCCCGCGTCGCCCAGCGGCCAGCTGGTCCCGGTGGCGTAGACCACCGCGTTGTTGCCCAACAGGACCAGCGCGTCGACGCCGCGTTCGGCCATGGCCGCGCGCAGCCGTCGGCCGGTCTCGCGGCGCAGCCGGGCCAGGTCGGGGGTTTCCGGGATGACCAGGGCGCCGGTCGCGGCGCCCGCGTGCGCGAATGTCGTCATCGAATCACCGCTGCAGGCCTAGGAACTCGGTGATGTTGCCGCTGACGATCTTCGCCGCGTCGGTGGGGCCGACGGCGTCGACGACGGCGGCCAGCGACTTTTCCGAATACCCGTAGGTGCTCTCGTTGTGTGGGTAGTCGCTGGACCACATCACCTTGTCCACGCCGATGCGGTCGATGAGTTGCAGGCCGAGCGGATCGACCATGAACGACGCGCTCATGTGGGCGTCCCAATAGTGCCGGACGTCATGCTGCAGCGGCCGGTTGAACATGTGCTGATAGGAGGCGACCAGGTGCTCGGCGTCTTGCAGCGCCCACGGCACCCAGGAGATGCCGCCCTCGAACCAGCCGATCCGCAGGCCGGGGTGGTCGTCGAGGATGCCGCCGAAGATGTACTTGGAGAACGTCTCCCGGAAGCCGTCGATGTTGATCATCATGCCGACGACCACGCTGTTGAATTCGGTCGGGCTCTTCGGCGGCGTCTCCCCGATGTGGTGGGTGACGGGCAGGCCGGCGGCCTCGATCTCGTCCCACACCGGCCGCATGGTGGTGCTGCAGTAGTCGATCGGGTTGCCGTCGTCGTCCTTGCCGGGGTTCAGTGGCATCAGGAAGGTCTTCAGCCCCAACGACTTCAGCTCGTCGAGCGTCCTGCGGGTGCCCTGCGGGTCCCACCAATTGATCAGCCCGGCGCCGTAGAAGTGGCCGCCCGAGCGCTCCTGCAGCTCGGCGATGTACTCGTTGTAGACGCGAAACGCCAGCTCCCGCAGTCGTTTGTCCGGGTAGTGGAACAGCGCCAGCACGGCGTTGGGAAACGCCAGCTCCTTGTCCACACCGTCGTCGTGCAGTTCCTGGATGCGGGCCTCGATGTTGGTGCTCGCGGCGCCGGGCAGATCGTCGTATTGCATGAGCACGGCGCTGAAGTCGCCGGGCAAGAAGGACTGGCCCTTGCGCCCGACCTGGTAGGCGCCGTCCTCGTACCAGATCCGCGGCGCCTTGTCCTTCAGGTCGTCTGGAAAGCGTTGGTAGAAGATGTCGTCCGCCAGCGAGATGTGGTTGTCGGCGGAGAACACCACGGTGCCCTCCGGCAGCCCGACGTCCGCGCCGGAGGCGTGGCCGCGGCGATCCTTCGGCGCGCCGAACCCCTTCGGCGGGTACAGCGACACGGGGCTTGCCTGAGTAGTCATCTTTGACCCTCCATTCGGATCGGATAGTCCTGACGTTGCGGCCTGGGGGCTACCAGGTCACCGGAAGTTCGTAGACGCCGTAGGCGAGACGGTCGTGCTTGAACGGCACGTCGTCGAGCGGGATGGCCAGCGACAGCGTGGGAATGCGCCGCATCAGGGTCTGGTAGACGATCTGCAGTTCGGCGCGGGCCAGCTGCTGACCCACGCACTGGTGCCGGCCGTACCCGAACGCGACGTTGCGGTCCGCGCCGGAGCGGTGCAGGTACAGCCGGTCGGGCTCGGTGAAGGCGTCGGCGTCCCAGTTCGCCGGGGCGAGGTCGATGATGATGCCGTCGCCGGCGCGGATCGTCTCCCCGGCAATGTGGATGTCCTCCAACGCCACCCGGCGCTGACCGTTCTGAATGATGCTGAGGTAGCGCAACAGTTCCTCCACGGCGTTGGCCACGATCTTCGGGTCTTCGGCCTCGCGCAGGACGGCGGCCTGGTCGGGGTTCTGCAGCAGGGCAAGCACCCCGAGCCCGATCATGTTCGCCGTGGTTTCGTGCCCGGCGATCAGCAGGCCGGTGCCCAGCTGGGCGGCCTCCTTCACGCTGAGTTCGCCGGCCTTGACCCGTTCGGCGAGATCGGAGACCGCGTCCTGGCCCGGGTGTTCCATCTTGGCCTCGACGAGCTCGCCGAGGTACTTGTGCAGGCTCATCGCGCCCTTGACGGTGTCCTCACCGGTGGCGTAGCGGGCCAGCCCGACGTTGGCGTGGTGCTGGAACATGTCGGCGTCCTCGTACGGGACGCCCAGCAGTTGGCTGATCACCAGCGAGGGGACCGGCAGCGCCAGCGCCGTGACCAGGTCGGCGGGCTGCGGGCCGGCCAGGATCGCGTCGATGTGATCGTCGGTGATCCGCGCGATGGTGGGGCGCAGCGCCTCGACGCGCTTGAACGTGAACGGCTTTGACAGCATGCGCCGAAACCGGGTGTGCTCCTCGCCGTCGGCGGTGAACACCGAGCGCGGCCGCTTGTGCACGGTGGACAGCATTCCGGCGTTCCAATGCGGGAAACCGGGCTGCCGGTCGTCGACGCTCACCCGGGAGTCCGAAAACAGTTCTCGCACTTGCTCGTAGCCCGTGATGAGCCACGGGGTGCTGCCGTCCCAGATGCGGACCCGGGACAGCGGCCGGGCCTGGGCGAGCGTCATGACGTCCGGTGGCGGGGCGAACGGGCAGCGCGGGTCCCGGGCCATCGGGTACTCCGGGACCTCGGCGGTGGTCTGGGTCGTGCCGCTGGTCAGGGTGTCCGGCATGGTTCTCATTCCTCGATGTGGATGGCCAGCGCGGGGCACGCCGCAGCCGCGCGCCGCGCGCCCTCGGCCAGGTCGGCCCCGGGGGTTTCCTCGAGCAAAACGACGACGCCGTCGTCGTCGCGCTGATCGAACACCTCGGGCGCGTTCATGACGCAGTTTCCCGATGAGGCGCAAGCGTTTTGGTCGACCGTTACCTTCATCTTCCCCGGTCCCTCACTCGTGCGGTGTCACGGGCGCCAGCCACAGGCCCACGATCGCGTCGATCAAGCCGGACGCCGCCGCGCGCCAGGAGCGGTGCGGCGGTAACACGCCGGTGGCCAGCGCGCGCTCGCGGTCGGCGCAGGTGTGCATCAACAGGTTTCGGGCCATGATGTTGCGGTCGAAATGCACTTCGGCGGGCAGGTTGGGCAGGCACCGGTTGGTCTCCTCGACCACCTGGACCAGCGACGGCGAGCTGAGCGCGCCCTTGACGATGATGTTGTAGTACGCCGGATCGGTCATGGCCTGGGCGGCGAACCGCGCGTACCAGGTGGGGTTGCCCAGCTCCTCCAGGTGGTCGGTGAGCGGGCGGACCAGGCAGGCGACCCAGTCCCGCAGTTCACCCGACCCACCCGAGGCGAGCAGCTCGGCCACCATCCGCTCGCGGAGCCGCTCGACGGGCCCGCGGTGTTTGTGTTCGATGGCGCGCACCAGGTCGGCCTTGGTGCCGAAGTGGTAGCCGACCGCGGCGTTGTTCCCCTGGCCGGCGGCCTCGCTGACTTGCCGATTCGAGACGGCAAACATTCCGTGCTCGGCGTAGAGCCGCTCGGCGGCCACCAGGATCGCCTCCTGGGTGGAGCTGGCGCGGTCGGTGCGGACGGCCCGGCCGGCAGTGGTCATTGCGTTAGTCAACCGCGGCCGTGGGATTAAGTCAAGCGATTGATTTAAAGGGCCGGGGACGGTTCTGACCGCGACGGGTCAGCCCTCGCGTCTCCTGCTCTTGATGACCTTGCCCGCGACGGTGCCGCCGTCGACCGGCAGCACGATGCCGGTGACGTAGCGCGACCGGTCGGTGGCGAGGTACAGCGCCGCCTCGGCCACGTCGTCGGGCGTGCCCTCGCGCTTGAGTGGCCGATCGTCGCGCATGCCCTGGCGGATGCGCGCCTCGAACTGCTGCAACTGCTCGGCGTCCATGCCGGCCGCCGACTTGCCCAAGATGGGGGTGGGGATGCTGCCCGGGGCGATGGCGTTGACGCGAATGTCGTGCTGCGCCAACTCGATTGCGGCCGACTTGGTGAAGTGGATGACGGCCGCCTTGGACGCGCGATAGCTCATCACGCCGCCGCCGGCCTGGATGCCGCCGATCGACGTGATGTTGATGATCGATCCGCCACCGTGTTCGGCCATGTGCCGGGCGGCATCCCGGGTGCCGGCCATCACGCCCAACAGGTTGACCCCCAGCACCCGATGAAAGTCGGCGAGGTCGTCGTCGAGGAGCTTGCGCAGCGGGCTGGAGATCCCCGCGTTGTTGACCATGACGTGCAGGGCGCCGAACGCCTCGACGGCGGCGGCCACCAGCGCACCGACCTCGTCGGGTTCGGAGACGTCGGTGCGGTGGAAGAGGGCGGCGCCGCCGAGCGCGGCCGCCACTTCCTCCCCGCGGTCGGCCGCCACGTCGGCGATCACCACCCGGGCGCCCTCGGCGACGAACCGTTGCGCGATACCGCGGCCGATCCCGGACGCGGCGCCGGTGACGATGGCGACCGTGCCCTCCAACTCGTTGACCACACGACGAGTTAATCGGCGGCCGCCGCGTTAAGTCAAGCAATTGATTTAGTGCGGGTCGCCCGGGACGGTGGGATCAGTAACCGATAGAGGCGAGGTACGCGCCCCGAGGTTCCCGGTAGTAGCCCACGGTCATCAGGTTCGCCACGTAGACCACTCGCAGCCCGTGGCCCAGGCACCAGCGCAGCAGGGCGGTGTTGCGCAGCGGCATCAGAAAGCCCGGCCCGGCGAAGTGTGGGGCCGCGGCGATCAGGGCGGTCAGGGCCTCGTCGGTCTCGGCGACGGAATACCCCGTGAAACCAATCCCGGTGCTGTAGGCGGTGATTCGCCCGTGCTGCGTCACGACGCTGGCCGCCCCGCGGTCTACGGCTTCCTGCAGTTCTCCCGACCGGTCGTGGCCGTGCACGCCCACGCACAGCGCGTCGCACGCCGGGACGTCCTCGCGCGTCGCGGGGCGGATATCGAAGCCGGGGCGGGCCCGGGCGATGGCTGGTCCCTGCAGCACCGCCAGCGGCTCGCGGACGTCGAAACCCAGTCGTGCGTAGAGGCTCAGCGAGCGGGTGTTGTAGGCGACCTGGACCAACCGCACCCCCCGCGCCTGGCGCCTCGCACTCTCGTCGAGCACCGCCGCCATCAATGCCCCGCCGATTCCGTGGTCTTGGACGTCGGGTTCGACCGTGACCGGGCCGACGCTGAAGATGCTGGCGCGTTGGTCCAGGAAGTTGCTGCCGACGACGGTTCCGTCGCGTTCGGCGACGACGGAGAAGAAGCGTGGGTTCGCGACGAGTTGTGAGATGAGGTCCATGGCCGCCCCGACCTCGGCGAAATCGCGGGGGAACGCGTGGCGCTCGGCCACGGCGCTGAAGGCCCGATAGCAGACCCGCCCGCAGTCCAGGACGTCTTGCGTTGTCGCGGAACGGAGTTGCAACGATGACGCCCCCAAAGCCCCCACCCTCCTTGGCCCCGAGGCCATGCCGCCGTTCGATCGGTTGTGGCGCGCGAACCGCCAATGCGCGATAGTAAGGACGCGCCCGCATCCGCAGGTATTCGCTTCGGGAGGCTCGACGATGAAGATTCTCATAATCGGGGGCAGCGGACTGATCGGATCGCAGGTCGTGTCGATCCTCGACGGGCTGGGCCACGAGGCAGTGCCGGCCTCGCCGCGCTCGGGGGTCGACGCGGTCACCGGCGAGGGGCTCGCCGACGCCGTCGCGGGGGTGCAGGCGGTGGTGGACGTCGCCAATTCGCCGTCCTGGGCGGACGACGACGTGCTGCACTTCTTCACCGCGTCCACCCGCAATCTGCTCGAGGCGGAGCGGGCCGCCGGCGTCGCCCACCACGTCGCCCTCTCAATCGTGGGTGCCGACCGAGCCCCGGACAGCGGTTACCTGCGCGCCAAGGTCGCGCAGGAGAGGCTGATCGCCGAATCGGGGCGTCCCTATTCGATCGTGCGGGCCACGCAGTTCTTCGAATTCGTTTCCGGCATTGCCGATTCGATGACCGACGGGGACACGGTCCGCGCGCCGCACGCGGCGTTTCAGCCCATCGCCGCCGCGGACGTCGCCACGGCCGTCGCCCGTGCGGCGGTCGGCGAGCCCCGCAATGGGATCGTCAACATCGCGGGTCCCGACAAGCAGGGCATGGACGACTTCATCCGCGCCCTGATCGCCGCGGACGCCGACGGGCGCACCGTAGTCACCGACGCCGACGCCCGGTACTACGGCGCGGTGCTCGACGAGCGCAGCATCGTTCCCGTGCCCGGTGAGGAGACCACCGTCTACCCCACCCGCTTTGACGCGTGGCTGGCCGCCCGGGCGCCGAGCGGCGCTTCCTAGCCTCATCGGGGCGTCGCCGAGCGCCTCACACGGCGTCGAGGAACTCCAACAGCAGGTCGTTGACCACCGACGGTTGTTCGATCTGCGGGCAGTGCCCGGCGTCGGCGACGACCGCGGACCGGGCGCCGGGGATCTGCGCGGCGATGTCGGCCGCCCAGCCCGCCGGTAGCAACTTGTCGTCGCCGCCCTCGACGACCAGCGTCGGCACCCGGATGCGCGCGTAGGGACGCGCGCTCGGTGGCGTCGACGAGGGCGCGGCACCCGGGCGCCGAAACCGCGCCGCGGCAATGGCTTCCCACGCGCCGGGCGCGGTGCTGGACTCGTGGCGGCGCCGCACGTAGTCGCCGTCGGCGGCGTAGGCCGCGTCGTGGAACAACGCCGCGACGATCCGGCGCATCCCCGCCAAGGTGGCGTCGTACTGTTGCAGCGCTTCGAAATGCTGGTTCTGCTGGATGTCACCGCCCCCGCAGATGATCGCCAGACTGCGGGCCGGCAGGAGCGGCGCGTCGGACGTGGCGTCGACGAGCAGGTTGATCGCGCCCATCGAGTTGCCGACGAAGTGCGCCGCGCCGACGCCGAGCAGTTCGCAGAAGCGCGCGACGTGCCGGATCCGCATCCCACGGCCGTCGACGAAGTCGACGACCTTGGCGGACTCTCCGAAGCCCAGCTGATCGGGCGCCAGCACCCGGTACCGGGCGGCCAGCGCGGCGATGTTGCGTTCCCAGCCGAGTTCGGCGCCGGCGCCGAACTCGCCGCCGTGCAGGAGGACCACCGGGTCACCGTGACCCGCTTCCAGGTAGCTGGTCCGCAGCCCGTCGACCGACAGGGTGTGGCGGGAGAACCCCATCACTTGATCGCGATCGGATTCACCGGGGAGCCCACCGCGCCGGTGAACCTCAGCGGCGGCGCGATGAGCTGAAATTCGTAGACGCCGTCGGCGGCGCAATCGGCCCCCAAGGCGTTGAGGTCCCAGTACTCGCCGAGCATCAGGCCCATGTCGCGCAGGCACAGCATGTGCATCGGCATGAACGTGCCCTGCACGCCCGAGACCGGGTCTTCGACCATCAGGTTGTCGGCGGCCACCGCGGCGACGTCGTGGTCGTGGAACCACGACGCGCACAGCCAGTCCAGGCCGGAGCCGGGCTCGCCGCCGTCTCCGGTTTCGCAAAACCTTGCCCACCAACCGGTTCGGACCAAGACGATGTCGCCACTGCCGATCGTCACGCCCTGCGCGCGCGCCACGTCGTCCAACTCCCCGGCGGTGATCGGGTTACCGAGCTCGATGAAGGTGTCCACACCGCGGTGACGGGCGACGTCGAGAAGCACCCCACGGGAGGTGATGCCCTTGCCGTCGACCTTGTCGATCCCGCAGTGCTTCGCGCCGAAACTGGTGACGGAGTCGGCGGGAAACCCGTTGTACAGCTTGTCCTCGTAGTAGACGTGCGACAGCGCGTCCCACTGCGTCGCGCATTGCAGCGGCATGACGATCATGTCGTCGTTGAAGCGGAACAAGTCGTCCTGGAAGTACTTCCCCATGTCCTGAGCGCTCGGGTTGTCCACCCAGCCGGGGCCGAACCGCGGCAGCGAATGTGCGTCACCGCCGTCGACGGTCATCGTGTGAATGGGGTTGTGCCGAAACTTGAACGCCCCCTGCGGACCCGACGAACCGAAGTCGACGCCGAGGGGGAAGACCTTGCCGTGCCTGACCAGGCCGGCCGCTTGGGCAATCTTTTCGGGGGTGATGAAGTTGAGGGTGCCCAGCTCGTCGTCATCACCCCAGCGGCCCCAGTTGCGGACCTCTGCTGCGACCCGCCGGAAGTCGGTTACGCCGGCCACGGGGCCCCCTCTTCGAGCTCGCGGGCGATCGCCGCGCCCAGGTTGCCGCCGTCAACCCACAGCACCTGCCCCGAAATGTAGCTTGCGGCAGCGCTATTGAGGAACAGCAGGACCGCCGCCTGCTCGGCGGGGGAACTGACCCGGCCCAGGGGCTTGGGGATGTCGTCGAGGAAGGCCTGCCCGTAGGCGGTGCGCAGCTGATCGAGGATCGGCGTCTCGGTGACGCCGGGCCCGGTGCAGTTGATGCGGATCCCGCGCGCGCCGAGGGCCGCGGCGCTGCGCATGGTGTAGAGGATCAGCGCCTCCTTGGACAACTGGTAACCGCCGCCGGCCAGCGCGTCCGGGTGGGCTTGGCACCAGTCGACGCCCTCGCGCATCGTGGCGGTCGCGACCAGCGGGGCGATCGCCCGCAGGTGTTCGCGGTAGTCGCGCGCCGCCAGCGACGACACGCTCACGATGGCGGACCCGGCGGCCATGCGCGCGATCAGCGCCTCGGTGACGTGCCGCAGGCCGAGGAAGTTGACGGTGACCACCAGGGGCGGGTCACCGATCCCGGAGGAGACGCCGGCGACGTTGAACAGCGCGTCGACGCGCCCGTCGATGGAGGACACCGCCGCGTCGATCGACTCCTGGTCGGCCAGGTCGATCTCGTGGAACTCGGCGACGTCGATCGCGGGGCGGCGTTTGTCGAGCCCGACGACGTCGGCGCCGACCTCGGTGAGCTGGCGCACCACGTGTTCGCCGATGCCCGACGCGCATCCGGTCACCACCGCCCGGCGACCGTCGTAGCGCCACAACTGGTCGATCTGTCCCAACGCCCGATGTCCCTCGGCTCAACCGTTTTCGGTGATTACTGCTGCTGCTCTTTCGCCCGCTGCGCGGCCTGCACCCGGCCCTCGTTGATCTCGGCCATCGCCTCGGGGATCTCGCTGGCGGTGAATTTACCGCCCCGCCCGGTGGGCAGGCCGCCGAACGAGTATTCCTCGTCGAACCGCGGCGCGGTCGGCTCGGGGCGGCGCTCCTCGATCTTTTCGATCACGGGCTCTAGGCGCTTGGCCTTCTCGGCCACCGCCTTGGCGTCACGCTCGATGAACTCGGGCAGCACCTCTTGGCCCATCAACTCGATGGATTCCATGGTGCCCTCGTGGCTACGGGGATTGAGCAGCAGGATGATCTCGTCGACGCCGCTTTCCTCGTAGCCGCGCAGGAATTCACGCACCATGGCCGGGGTGCCGATCGCCCCGCGCCCGGGACCATAGGCGAGGGTCGGGTCCTTCTCGACCTCGTCGAGGTAGCGCTCCCACACCCCGGTGCGGCCGGGGGTGTGCACGCCGGTCATGTAGTAGTGCATGATCCCGAAGGAGAAGAAGCCGCCGCCCTTCCCGAGGCGCTGCAAGGCCTGGTCTTCGGTCTTGGCCACCATCATCGACAGGTCGCCGCCGATGGCCAGAATGTTCGGGTTGATCGCCGGTGTGACCGGGACCCCGTTCTCCTCGAGCTCCTTGTAGTAGCCGTTGACCCTCTCCGTCAGCGGGCCGGGGCCCGTGTAGGCGAAACTCAGTGCGCCGATGGCCTTTTGGGCGGCCATCTGGACGCTGGCCGGGCGGGTGCAGGCGACCCACACCGGCGGGTGCGGCTTCTGCAGCGGCTTGGGAACCACGTTGCGGGCCGGCATCTCGATGTGCTGCCCCTTGAACCCGCTGAACGGCTCCTCGATCATGCAGCGGATCGAGACCTCCAGCGCCTCCTCCCACTGCGCCCGCTTGTCGGCGGGGTCGATGTTGAAGCCCCCGAGTTCGCCGACCGACGACGATTCGCCGGTGCCGAATTCGACGCGGCCGTTGGAGAGCAGATCGAGCGTGGCGATGCGCTCGGCGACCCGCGCGGGGTGGTTCACCACGGGCGGTAAGTGCATGATGCCGAACCCCAACCGGATGTTCTTGGTGCGCTGACTGGCGGCGGCGAGGAAGATCTCGGGGGCGGTGGAGTGACAGTACTCCTCGAGGAAGTGGTGCTCGGTCAGCCAGACGGTGGAAAAGCCGGCCTTGTCGGCCGCCGCCACCTCGTCGAGGCAGTCCTGCAGCATGGCGTGTTCGTCGTCGGGCGCCCAGGGCCGCGGCAGGGCGAACTCGTAGAACAGCGAAATCTTCATTGCTACCTCCTAGGCGAATTCAGGGCGTCGTTGGCAGGCTGTGCGGCAACGTGTTTCGCCGCGACATAGCCGAAGGTCATGGCGGGTCCGATGGTGGCGCCAGCACCGGCGTAGCTGCGGCCCATCACCGGCGCCGCGGTGTTGCCTACCGCGTAGAGCCCGGGCACCACGGTGTCGTCGGCCCGCAGGACGCGGGCGTGCTCGTCGGTGCGCAGGCCGCCGGAGGTGCCGAGGTCACCGAGGACGATCCGGAAGGCGTAATACGGTGGGGCGCCGAGCGGGAACAGGTTGGGATTCGGCAACGTCGGGTCGCCGTAGTAGTTGTCGTAGACGCTGTCGCCGCGGTTGAAATCGTCGTCGTGGCCGCGACGCGCGAGTTCGTTGAAGCGGCGGGCGGTTTCGGTCAGGTTCTGCGCGGGCACGCCGATCCGGCCGGCCAACTCCTCCCACGACGAGGCGGCCTTGACGACGCCGGATTGCAGCCACGCCGACGGGACCTTGCGCCCGGTGGGCACCGGCGCCCCGGGAATCTTGGGGATGGGCAGGTGGCCCGCGACGACGTAGCGGTTCCACGACCGGTGGTCGGTGATCAGCCAGCAGGGTATGTGGGTGAGGCCAGTCCGTTGGCCGGCGATCATGGCGTGACCGAAATCCATGTAGGGGGCCGCCTCGTTGATGAACCGCCGCCCGGCGCCGTTGACGATGAACTGGGCGGGCATCATCCGCTCGTTGAGCATGAACTGCATGCGGCCGTCCGGCCACTGGATCGCAGGAAACCACCAGGCCTCGTCGAGCAGGTCCGTTGCGGCCCCGACTTTCTCGCCCGCGCGGATGCCGTCACCCAGGGCCGCCGGGTTGCCGAAGCTCCAGTCCTGGTCCACCTCGGGCAGCAGCTCCTTGCGCCGGGCGAGGTCGTGCTCGAAACCTCCGGAGGCCAGGATGACGCCGCGCCGCGCCCCGATGCGGTGCGCGCGGCCCTGCCGTTGCACCACCGCGCCGGTCACCGCGCCGTCGGGATCGGTCAGCAACTCGATCATTGGCGAGTCCAGCCACAGCGGGATGCCCCGCTCGCGCAGCGCCAGGCGCAGCCGCGCGGCCAGCGACTGGCCGATCGCGGCCATCCGTTCGCCGAACACCCGGGCCCGCACCATCCGGGCGATCAGCTTGAGCAGCACCCCCTTGCCCGCCCACGACTGCCGGATCCGGTAGAACGTGCGAAGCTCCTTGGGCCCGAGCCAGATTCCCTTCGGCGCCAGCGCCAGCGGCTTGAGCAGCTGCTCCTCGTCGGGGCCGAGGGCGCGCAGGTCGATGGGCGGGACGTTGATGGTGCTGCCGAGTTCTGAGCCGCCGGGCAGCTCGGGATAGTAATCGGCGTATCCGGGCTTCCAGACGAATTCGCACCACCCCGAGGCGCCTTCCAGGAAGGCGAGCATCTTCGGGGCGGACTCCACGTATTGGCGGATCCGCGCCTCGCTCACCAGGCCGTCGGTGATCCGCAGCAGGTATTCGACGACGGCGTCCGGGGACGGCCGGTAGCCCTCCCGGCATTGCGCGGGCGCCCCGGGCACCCAGATGCCGCCGCCGGACAGGGCGGTGGAACCGCCGTAGCACGAGGACTTCTCGACGATCAGGGCGTCCAGGCCGGCGGCCTGCGCTGTCAGGGCGGCGGTCATACCGCCGCCCCCCGACCCGATGATCAGCAGGTCAACGACGTGGTCGAAACCCTCGGCCACCGACGTCATTGCGGGACCGCCGTTCTGATGGCGAACCCGGCGATGAGTTCCGGGGCGGCCCGGTAGAAACGCTCGACAGTTCGGTACGGGCCCGCGGTGGCCAGCGCCGCGAACGCCGCGACCCAGGTCCTGATCTCCTGCGCGGAGCCACCGCCCTCGCGCGCGACGAACGCGTTCGACCACCCGTCGAGTTCGGCCAGCCGGCCGGTGTCGACGATGTCCAGGAACGCGTTGTCCCACAGGGGATTCAACGGCTGCAGCGGCGAGTTGCCGGTCGCGAAGCCGCGGGCCGCCTCGACGACCGCGGCCTGGCGGTCTTGGCGCTGCTGGGTCGTCATGGGGCGACCGTGCACGATGCGCTCGAGCACCGGCGGCGGCGCCGTGTCCAGCGTCGGCACCGGGGGGCTGTGCGAGAGGCCGCCGGAGCCCAGCAGCAGGACCCGCTTGTCCAGGCCGGCGAGATACCTGCCGACCGCCGCGCCGAGCGCTCGGCAGCGGCGTAACGGCCCCAGCGGCACGGCGATCGCGTTGATGAAGATCGGGAGCACCGGGCGCGCCGTCGCGTCACCGAACAGCTTCTCCAGCGGCTGCACGGTGCCGTGGTCGACGTCCATGCTGGTCGACACCGCGACGTCGACGCCGTCGTCCAACACGGCCTGCGCGCAGTCCAACGCGAGCCGGTCGGCCACGGTCAACGGTCCCGCGTGGGTGCCGTAGTCGCCGACGCCCGCGGCGGCCGTGCCGATGCAGAAGGGCGGCATCGCCCGGTAGAAGAATCCGTTGTAGTGGTCCGGGGAGAAGGTGACGACGAGCTCGGGGTCGTAGTCGGTGACGAAGCGCCGCGCGGCGCCGATCGCCGATTCGATGTCGTCAAGCAGGTCCCGCGACGGCCCCGGAAGATTCAACAGCGGGCTGTGCGACATGCAGCACAGAGCCAGTGCCATTCGGCGATTCACCCCCTCGCGGTGCCAGGGGCGGCGTGAGGGCCAGCACCGACAACAGCTCGGCGCTCAGATCCGGTGCCCGCTGGGCGATGCACGCGCCGGCGATGCACCGATCGGGCCGCAGGAACAGCACCGATTCCGGGTGGGAGTCGAACCAGGACTTCACGCCGCCGGACCGGTCGCCGACGACCACGACGTCGGGGTCGTCGTGACCCGTCCAGTGCAGCTGGGTCCGCGGCCGCAGCGCGACGAAGCGGGCGCCGAGCGCCTTCCAGTTGGCGAACGCCACGTCGCCGAGGATCCGGCGCGGGTAATTGTTCCAGCACAGGACGGCGAACCAGTCGCCGAGGACGTCGTCGAGCAGCACATCCTGCTGTGTGCGGGTGTCGACGCGCGGTTGGATGAACAGCGTACCGGCTGGCGAAACCGACTGCGGGCCAGCGGAATACGACGTGCCGTGCACCACGGCGCCGGTCTCGTAGCGCGGCATCGGCTTGAACCGCATCTCCAGCACGTAGCGCTTGAGGGTCGGGACGATCGACGCCGAGCGGATGAGAAGGTCGCGCGCGCCCGCCACCCGCCGGTTGGTCGGCGAGATGACGCGGCCCACCATGGTGGACAGGTCGATCATCGCCCGCGCGTGCTTGCGCCGCTCCACGTCGTAGGTGTCGAGCAGCGTGTCGTCGGCGCGGCCCGTCACCACCGCGGCCAATTTCCAGCCCAGGTTGGCCGCGTCGCGGATGCCGCTGTTGTAGCCCTGCCCCTGCCACACGGGCATCAGGTGCGCGGCGTCGCCGGCCAGCAACAGCCGGCCCTTGCGGAAGGCGCCGGCGATCCGCGAGTGGTGCGTGTACACGCGACGCCGGATCACATCCACCCGATCGGGGTGGGGCACCATCCGCGCCAGCATGCGCGTCAGGAACTCCGGGTCCTCGGCCTGCTCGTCGGTCTCGTCGGCGTGAATCATGAACTCGAAGCGGCGAATTCCGTGGGCGATCGAGATGGAGGCGTAGGGGCGTTCCGGGTCCGCACCGACCTCGCTGTTCGGGTGACCGAGCGGGTCGTTGGCGATATCGACCACCAGCCATCGCGTCGCGGACGTCGTGCCGTCGAAGGACACGCCCATCACGCGGCGGGTCATGCTGCGGCCACCGTCGCAGCCGACGACGTAGCGCGCCCGCACCCGGCCTTGCCCGCCGCCGAGTTCGACGGTGACGCCCGTCGGGTCCTCCTCGCAGGCCGTCATCGGCCGGCCCCACCACAGCTCGACGTGGTCGAAACGGTCCAGGCCGGCCAGCAATTCGGCGTCGACGAGCGGCTGGACGAACCCGTTGCGCTTGGGCCACCCGAATCGCGCGTCGGGTGGTGCCATCTCGGCGAGCACGCGGCGGTGCGCGTCCAGGAAACGCAGGATCTGGTTCGGCACCGTGTGCGGCAGGATCCGGTCGACCAACCCGATCGCC
Organism: Mycobacterium sp. E2462; assembly: GCF_001672685.1. Classification (NCBI taxonomy): domain Bacteria; kingdom Bacillati; phylum Actinomycetota; class Actinomycetes; order Mycobacteriales; family Mycobacteriaceae; genus Mycobacterium; species Mycobacterium sp. E2462. Next base: position 6,064 of record NZ_LZKC01000138.1, on the reverse strand, counting down.
TGGAAGGTCCGCAACGCCTCGTCGTCGAGCCCGACCCCGCGCGGGTAATCGATCAGGGTGTCCCGCTCCTCGACGACCACCGTCTTAATGCCCTGCAGGCCAAGGATATTAGCCAGCGTCAAGCCGACGGGTCCGGCGCCGACGACGAGGACGTCGGTGTCGACCTCGGATGCGTCGGCCATCAGCGGCCCAACAGGAAGTCGAGGTGCAGGCGGTTGAAGGTCTTGGCGTCCTCGTACTGCGGCCAGTGGCCGCAACCGGGCATCACCTCGAAACGCGCCCCCGGGATCATCGAGGCGATACGGCGGCCCTCGGTCACGTCGGCGGTCGGGTCGTCGCTGGTCCACAGGACCAGCGTGGGCGCGGTGATCGACCCGTATTCGGCCGGCCCCAGGAGGTTTCGGGCACGGATCTGCGGGTCCTGCAGCGCCATGATGTCGCGCATGGCGTCGACGAATCCCGGCTGGCGGTAGACGCGTTGGCGGCTGGCGACCAGGTCGTCGTAGCCCTTGGATTTGTCGGCCATCAGCCACTTGATCCGCGCCTGCACGGTGTCCCAGGCCGGGTCCTCGGCCGCGGCCATCGACAAGGTGATGATCCGTTGCATCACGGCCGGATCGGCCTGAGAGCCGCCCGCGGTGTTGAGGACCAGCTTGTCGACGACGTCCGGGTGGTCGATGGCGGCGCGGGCGGCCACCCACCCGCCGAGCGACTCGCCGCTGATGCTGGCCCGGTCGACGCCGATGGCGCGCAGCACGGCCATCAGGTGTTCGACGTAGTGCCGGACCTCCAGCGGGTGCCCGGGCTTGCCGGTGTAGCCGTGCCCGAGCATGTCGATGGACCAGGTCCAGAAGTGCTCGGCGTGCGCGGCCAGGTTGCGGACGTAGGCCTCGGCGTGTCCGCCCGAGCCGTGCAACAGCACCAGCACCGGGTTGCCCGGCCTGCCCGCCCGTAGGTAGCGGGTGGGCACGCCCTGAGCCTCGAGGTAACCCTGCTCGAAGGCGACGCCCTGCAGGTCGCTCCAGATGCTTTCGAACTCCGCCACGATTCCTCTCACGCCTCGCCCGTGGGAAAACGCCGTTCTCGTTTTCGACTAGCTTTGTGTGCTAATATCGCACACTAATGTGCGTTATATTTAGAGCTTCGCTCTCGCGCGGTGGTCTGTCAAGCCTGTGACAGGACCGGGACCGGGCTCGCAGACGCTGGCCAGGGGACTCACCGCGCTGCAATTGGTGGCCGACTCCCCCGGCGGGATGACCGCGCAACAGCTGGCCGAACGGGTCGGTGTGCATCGCACGATCGCCTACCGCCTGCTGACGACGCTGGCCCAATTCCACCTGGTGGCCAAGGGCGAGGACGGCCGCTATCGGCCGGCGGCGGGGCTCGCCGTGCTGGGTGCGTCGTTCGACCGCAACGTGCGGCAGGTCAGCCTCCCGACGCTGCGCACGCTGGCCGACGAGCTGGGCACCACCGTGTCGTTGCTCATCGCCGAGGGCGAGCAGCAGGTGGCGATCGCGGTGATCGTCCCCAGCCACGTCGCCTACCAACTCTCGTTCCACGAGGGCAGCCGCTACCCGTTGGAGCGTGGGGCCGCGGGCATCGCGCTGCTCGCGAGCATGCCGCCGCGCCCGGGCGAGCGGGACCTGGTCGCCCGGGCGCGAGAGCGGGGCTGGGTGAGCACCTACGGGGAGATCGAACCCAACACCTTCGGGTTGGCGGTCCCGGTACGGCGACCGGCGCCCTCCCCGCCGACCTGCATCAACCTGATCTCGCACCGGGAAGACGTGGTGCTGCGCGGCAAGGACGCGGTCCTGGCGGCCGCCCACCAGCTGTCGGCGCTGCTGAGCTGAAAGGACACCGTTCATGCCCTGGGACACCCAAGTCGACGTCGTCGTGCTCGGCACGGGAGGTGCGGGCCTCACCGCCGCGCTCACCGCGGCCGCCGCGGGCGCCACGGTGGAAGTCTTCGAGAAGGCACCGACGGTGGGTGGGACCACCGCCGTGTCCGGCGGCATCGTGTGGATACCGGCGCACAACCGTTCTCCCGACGGCGAATTAACGCCCGACGACGCGTTGCGCTACCTGCGCGCCCAGTCGCTGGGATCGATGGACGACGACCTGGTGGAGACGTTCGTGCACACCGGGCCCGCGATGCTCGACTTCATCGAGGCGCACAGCGGGCTGCGCTTCGAGATCGCGACCGGCTTCCCCGACTACCAGCCCGAACTGCCGGGCGGGCAGCCGTCCGGGGGCCGGTCACTGTCCGCGGCCCCGTTCGACCTGGCGCAGCTGGGTGAATGGGCCACGCGCATCACGTCGTTCCCGGCCGACTGGTCCAACGTGGGATTCGACGCCGAGACCCGCGCCAGGCTGCACGCGGCGATCGACGAGCGAACCAGCCACCTGTGTGTCGCCGGCACCGCGCTGATCGCCGGGCTGCTCAAGGGCCTGCTGGACGTCGGTGTGGTTCCGCACGTCAACGCCCGCGCCGAGCAGCTCGTCACCGAGGCCGGGGAGATCACCGGGGTGCGGGTCGCGCTGGCGGGGCAAACCCTGACCGTGCGCGCCCGCCACGGTGTCATCCTGGGCACCGGCGGCTTCGAGTGGGATCCCGGTCTGGCGCAGGCCTTTCTGCGCGGCCCCATGCACGGTGCGGTCTCACCGCCCAACAACACCGGCGACGGGCTGCGGCTGGCGATGGCGCACGGCGCCGACCTGGCCAACATGGGCGAGGCCTGGTGGGTGCCCATCGTGCAGATCCCTGGCGACACGATCGACGGCAGGCAACGCAGCCGCAGCGTGCGCCTGGAACGCACCCGGCCGCGCAGCATCATCGTCAATGCGGCCGGGCACCGCTTCGTCAACGAGGCCTGCGATTACAACTCGATGGCCGGAGCGTTCCACTACCTCGACCCGCGCGGCGGTTACGTCAACGACCGGGGGTGGATGGTGTTCGACTCCGTGCACCTGCAGCGCTACGGATTCCTCGGAATCGAACCGGGTCAACGGGTTCCGGAATGGTTCTGCGAATCCGCGGATCTCGACGAGTTGGCCGCGAAGACCGGCATCGACGCCGACGGCCTGGCCCACACCGTCGCACGGTGGAACCGGCACGTGGCCGCCGGCGCCGACCCCGACTTCGGGCGCGGCTCCAGCGCCTACGACGGTTACTGGGGAGACGACAGCGCGACCACGCTCGCCGGAAAGACCCTCGGCCCCATCGACACCGCACCGTTTTACGCCGTGCCGGTGCGCATCGGGGCGATGGGCACCAAGGGCGGGCCGCGCACCGACCGCGACGGTCGCGTGCTGCACGTCAGCGGCGAGCCGATACCCGGCCTGTACGCCGCCGGCAACGCGATGGGCGGCGTGACCGGACGGGCCTACGGCGGTGCCGGTGGAACCCTCGGTCCGGCAATGGTTTTCGGCTACCGCGCCGGTCACGCGGCCGCCACCGGAAAGTCCGTCGACTTGACCTAGCGGCGGCTCAGGCCCGGCCGGAGGTCAGGCATTCCTCCAGGGGCCAGCCCAACTGCTCCCACATCGACAGCTTGTTCCAGTCCTTGACGAACTCGACCAGCTTGCCGTCGCGCACCTGGAAAAGCGCCGCCGCCGACCACCGCGCGGTGCGGCCGGTGGGCTCGAGGTCGCCGTGCGGCCGGCCCCGGTGCGTCCCCTCGGCGCTGTAGCGCAGGCAGACGCGGTCGGCCTTGGCGAAGCAGACGTCGTAGCTCACGATGCGCAGGTCGTCGACCTGTTCCATGAGCCGACCGTGGTCGTCGGCATAGCCCTCGAGGGTGTCGACGCCCGGGAACGTGGTCGGCGCGATGAAGCGATTGCCGGGGGCACACAGGTGCGCCACCGCTTCGGCGCTGGCCCTGCCGGGCGTGTAGGAGATCTCCATGTATTCGCGTACCAGGTTGATGTTGCGTTGCTCGTCGAGCGTGTAGTCGTGCGTCGCGGCTACGGGCGATGGTTGCGCCGTCGTCATTGCTGCCCTCCCGGCTGTGTGTCTGGACTGCTCCCCGAAGGCGTACCCAGAAGCCCGGCGATTACCCGCCCGTCCGCCGCTGGTCGCAAGAGCGTTGCGAGACCGGCAGTTCGACGCACGCGTGCGTTCCGATCGGCACGTCGAGAAAGACGAACGCCCCGCCGGCCGCCTCCACACGAGATCGATGCGCGGCGAGCCCGATGTGCCCCTCACCGAGCCGGCGCGCCACGGTCGTGAGGCTGAGGCCCACGCCGTCGTCGATGACGTGCAGCACGCAGCGACCGTCGGTGATCCCGAGCGTGACCGTCGCGGTGTGGGCCCGCGCATGCTGCACGACGTTGGACAGCAACTCCCGCGCGACCCCGAAGACGACGGGATCGATCTCGCTGCGCAGGGGGTAGTCGATGTCGGTCGCGATGTCGATGCCGGCGCGCTGGGCGGTGAAGGTGGCCAACTGCTGCACCGCGGCGCCCAGCCCGACCTGCTCGAGCACCGCCGGGTGCAATTCGAAGGTGGCCTGGCGCAACCGTTCCGAGGCCGACTTGAGGCCGGCCAGCGCCCGGTCGACCCGGTCGTCGCCCGCGAAGGCGACTTTGAGCTCGTCGAGTTCCTGGCGCACCGCGAGGATGTCCTGCAACGGCCCGTCGTGGATGAACTCGGAGATCCGGCGCTGCGATTCGTCCGCCGCGGTCATCGTCTGCGCGAGCAACTCCTCGCGCAGGGCGCTGAGCCCGGCCACCGACCGCGTATGGCGCTCCTCGATCCGGACCACCAGGAACGCCGCGCAACACAGGAACGCATAGAGCAAGAAGCGAAACCCGGCCTCGGGCAATCGAACCGCGCTCGACATCACCGGATCTTGCAGCACGGCGATCGCGAAGCCGAGCATGGAGAAGAGCAACACCACCGCCGCGCGCCGCGAGGAGACGTCCAGGCCCAGCAGGACCGGCAGCATCGCCATGATCAGCAGCGGATACACCCCGTTGGTGGACAACAGCTGGAACGCCGTCAGCGCGACGATGTCGACGACGGTGAACGCGAACGGCTCCAGCCGGCCGAGCGTGACCAGGCGGCCCCGGCCGACCCGGCGGCGCACCGGGGCGAACGCCAACGCCAGCGCGCCCAGCCCGACCGACGCGTAGAGCGCGATCAGCACGGTTTCCTGAGGCCACTCCGAGCGCTCGGTGCCGATGATCATGGCCGCGGCCATCAGACCCACGACGCCGAGCCGCAGCACGGCACCGATTCGGTAGGAACGCAATTGGTGAATGGTGCGGACGCGTTCCAGTTCCGCGTCGCCGGTGACCGCCACCCGCTCACCGTACTCATCGGCGGCCGGCGAGCCCAGGCAAACTGCGTGTCTACGCATCAGCGCCCGCCACGTCGACGGAGGCAGCGACCCGGCAAAACGTTAGACTCGTCGCCATGGTCAGCGCGGCGCCGGGCGAGAAGGTGCGGGTGGTGGTTGCCGACGATCACCCGCTGTTCCGGGAGGGCGTGGTGCGGGCGCTGTCGTCGAGCGGGTCGGTGGACGTGGTCGGTGAGGCCGCCGACGGGACCGCCGCGTTGGAGCTGATCGCGTCGCAGCTGCCCGAGGTCGCGCTCCTCGACTACCGGATGCCCGGCATGGACGGGGCCGAGGTGGCGGCCGCGGTGCGCAATCGGGGGTTGCCGACCCGGGTGCTGCTCATCTCGGCGCACGACGAGCCGGCGATCGTGTACCAGGCGCTGCACGTGCGTCTTGACCGTCGACGGGGCCACGAACAACTCACCGGCGATGACGGGGATGCTTTGACCGCGAGCGATCCGATTGAGCACCTCCCGCTCCCGCGCGCTGAGCACGGGGGCGGGAGGTTCGGCGCGGTGCCGGATCTCCGCCGCCAACCCGCCGACCAGGGTGGGCGCCACCACGTCGCGGCCCGCGGCGCAATCCCGCACGGCCGTGACGATCTCCGCGCGCGTCGCCTCCTTGAGCACGAAACCCGCGGCACCCTGCTGCAGCGCCTGGTACACGATCGCCGGCTCGTCGTGCGCCGAGATGAGCAGCACCCGGGTCGGCAACCCCCGATTGCG
>NZ_LZKC01000137.1:0-8272 GCF_001672685.1 Mycobacterium sp. E2462 | reverse complement strand
ATACTGCCGACCCGACCGATCTCCACCCCGTTATAGGTCACCTTCGACCCCGGATCCATCACCAACCCCGCCCGCGCGGCCAGCATCGTCACCTGGGTGGTGGGAGTGAACTCACCACGGAATTGCGCGTACACCAGGCCGCCGAGAACCAGGCAGACGACCAGCACCCCGACGGCGATCCACTTGTACGGCGGGATTCGCTGGTCGTTGATCTGCAGCGGGCTCGCCGACGGCGTTCGTTCGGACATTGTCAGCGTTGCCCCTTGCGTCGGCGCCGCGCGCATCCCGATGCTGCGGCGGATCGATAGCCCGACTCGACATCGGTATCCGGCGGCTGTGCACCCAGGTGCAATGCCGAGCCGCGAAGAATGTACCTCGACGGGCAGGGGTTGTGCGAACCGGCGTTCGCACAATCGGAATCGCTTTGCTGTCGCGACTTCCCACGACGGGCGGCGGCCGACCTTATTCTGAGCGGGTGTCGAGCCCCGTCGCGTCGCAGCCGTCGCCCGGGCGCTGGCACGCGATCGGCCTCGCGGCGCTGCTGTGGCTGCTCGCCCTCTACGCGGCGAAGGCCCACTTCGATGCCGCCCCGGTGGATTCGCGGGTGTACTGGTTTCTCGGCGCCGTCGCCGTCGCGGCCGGCACCGTCGCGCTGGTCGGGCGGGTTCGCGGCTGGCAGAGCCGGCGCGGCCTGCTCATCGGCTGGCCGGTGGCGTCGTTGGCCGTCACGACGGTTACCGGCGCCCTGGCGGTCGGCGCCACGCGGGAGCTGCCCGGCGCCATCACGATCACGTTCGCCTACATCGGCCTGACCTGCCCGCGCTGGCGCTCACTGGCGATGGTGCCGCTGGGCGTGGCCGCCCTCGCCGTCGGCGGGCACAAGCACCTCACCCACGACGCGGTGACCCTGGTGCTGGCCGCCACCATGTGGGTCCTGGTGGCCGAGGTCCCGGCCTGGCTGGTTGCCCGCCTCGAAGAGCAGAGCGCGTTGCTGCGCAAGATCGCGCACACCGACGCCCTGACCCAGTTGCTCGACCGGAGCACGCTCGGGCCACAGCTGTCGGCGCACGCCAACGGGTCCGCCGTCGTGCTAATCGACCTCGATAACTTCAAGCGCTACAACGATACTCACGGGCACGCCGCGGGCGACGAGGTGCTGGTGGCGTTCGCCGGTGCGCTGCGCCGCGCGGTGCGCGACGGGGACCTGGTGTTCCGCATCGGCGGCGACGAATTTTTGATCCTGCTCGTCGGCGCCGACCGGGCCGCCGCAGGGCACGTCCTGGAACGGCTGCGCCACACCTGGGCGGCGGTCGGTGAGCCCGTCGGGTTCAGCGCCGGGATCGCCGCCGAGGAGCAGGATCTGATGCGGCTGGCGGACGAGCACATGTACGCCGAGAAACGCTCGCGCGACCTGTCCGCCGATTGATTCTGGTTGAGCGAAAAGCGGTCGGGCCGGGCGCAATTCGCCCCGGGTCGGACGCGGGTCTACCCTCGGTGAGAGGCTCACGGAAAGGCAGGCCATGCTCGCAGCATTCGGATTCGAGACCCTGGGCGTCGTGGTCGGGGACATGTTCTTCGTCGACCCCTCCCCCAACGAGGGTCAGGAGACCCCGGAACGGGGCGTCCGCCTGGAACTTCGGCTCGTCGACCGCGCCGAGCCGCACGGCTCGATCTACGCCGGCATTCCGATCTCGTTCGCGCGTCCCGTCTGGCGGGTCGACCTGTTCGGGTCCACGGAGAGCCCGCCGGGAACGCTGGACCGCGCGCACCACCACCCGCGCTTCAACGGCTGGGAGCCCGGGCGTCGTCACTTCGTGCCCGAGCTGTCGGCCGACCCGGTGTCCTGGCTCGCCGGTGAGCTGGCCGACCCGGCCGCCGTGCTGAGCCGGGCCGGCGTCGACCCCGACGAGGTCAGCGACGCCGATAAGGCCGGCCTCGCCGCGGCGGCCCCGGAGATCGTCGCTGCCGTGAAGCGGTTGCTCGACGGCGTCCGCGACGGTGAGCTGGCGCCCGCCCCGCCCGAGCCGGTGGCCGCCGCGCGCACCGGTTGGCTCTGACGCCCGGCGGTTTGAACCGGCGTGCGCGGGCAAACCTGCTACCCCGACCACCCCACCACTAAGAGGCGGCACAGAATGCACGCAACCCTCAAGGCCGGCGCGGGCCTGGCGCTGCTGGTCGCCCCGAGCCTGGTGGCCCCGGACGCTGCCGCCGACGCCACCACGTTCGTGCCGCTGAGTTCGGTGTTGCGGCGCTGCGACTTCGGTCAGAGCGCCTTCAGCCCGCAGACGCCGCGGACGGGCTACGCGTCGGGCGAGACCGTCATCCGGGTCAGCGGCGGCACCGTGGTCGCCGACGTGCACCTGGTCAACACCGACCAGCCCGGGAGCCACTACGACGTGTCCCTGGTCCAGCTGCCACGCTCGTCCGCGGCGACCTGCGGCCCCGGCGACCCGGGCGTGGTGTCGGCGGGCCTGGACCTCGACGGGGCCGGTCAGGCGCACGTCACGTTGCAAAACGGCATCCAGCCCGGCGCCACGGGAGCGTGGGTGAACGTCAGCCGCCCCAACCCGCACTCGCAGAGCCCGCAGGAGTACTACACCTCCCAATTCGTGGTGCCGATCTGACGGGTTAGCGTCGTAGCGTGACCCTCAACGACATCGCCCTGACCACCCTCGACGGCAAGGCCACCACGCTGGCCGAATTGTCTGGCGGCGCAACGCTCGTCGTCAACGTCGCCTCCAAGTGTGGCCTCACCCCGCAGTACACGGCACTGGAGAAGCTCGCGAAGGACTACCGCGGCCGCGGCCTGACCGTCGTCGGGGTGCCGTGCAACCAGTTCATGGGCCAGGAGCCGGGCTCGGCCGAAGAGATTCAGGAGTTCTGCTCGACCACCTACGGCGTGACGTTCCCGCTGCTGGCCAAGACCGACGTCAACGGCGCCGACCGGCACCCGTTGTACGCCGAGCTGACCAAGGCCCCCGACGCCGGTGGCGAGGCCGGCGACATCCAGTGGAACTTCGAGAAGTTTTTGGTGGCCCCCGGCGGTGAGGTGGTCAACCGTTTCCGCCCCCGCACCGAGCCCGACGCCCCCGAGGTGATCAGCGCCATTGAAGCGGTGCTGAGCCGGTAGGGACTCAGTGTCCGCTTCTCGGATTTGAAGGCTCCCGCGGGCATTAGTGCGCCCGCGCATCGGTGTAGAACACCTCGACGGGCAAGACGCCCCGCAAGCTTTCGGCCATCTCAGCGGAGAACCGCAGCAGCGCACCCAACGGGCGGTGATGGATCGCGACGCGCTTGACGGCGCCTGCGCTGTCGTGGGTGAGCACCGTGACGCCCTCGTAGACCGTCGCACCGTCGACGGACACCGCGCGCCATTCGCTGTAGGTCGTGGCCCCGGTGGTCGCCGGGTTGCGGAACACGATCTCACGGTACAGCCGGCTTCCCGCAGTCATGATGGCTTGCACGGCTTTTCGCCCGACGGCCGGTTCGCGGATGGCCGACGCCTCCAAGACCACGTCCTCGGCGAGCAGTGCCGCGAACGCCGCGGGGTCCTTGAAAGCCGCCGACCAGTTGACGGACAACGGCACGGGATCCTGTGTCACGTAACGACCTTTCACTTGCGCGCCGCGCTCGTGGAGTCCTTCGCGCTTACCAGAATCCAAGCATCGGAAGCTGAGTAATGCAATAGTTAGTCAGTTAGGAGGCCGCGGTTTCGCTACCACCGCCCGTCTCGGCGATGAACAACCGGAGGCATTGGTGCTGCGCCTGCGCGAATTCATCGCCGAGACATGCTTCGAGCCCCGGACCTCGGGAGGAATCCTCGGAGCGCTTCGGCATGGATGAGGTGCTCATCGATGTGTTTCCCCGCGGACGCGATGGCCGGGTAGCCCAAGCTTTTCACCGCGGCGGCGTCGGACCTGGCGGCATGCTCTGCGGGCTTCTCGCGCCCGTCACATTCGCGCACCGAGCTACCGAGCGGCTTTACGATCACGGAGGGGAGTCGGAACCGGTTCCCGACGAACCCGTTGGCTGACGGGAGGGAGCACCGTGCCCTATTCCTCCGAGTTCGAGGGCTTCACGCTCTATTACGAGCGCTCCGGACAGGGTGTCCCGGTCGTGCTGATCCACGGCAACCCCGGTGACCACCGCGAGTACGCCAAGATCGTCCCGCAGCTCGCGACCAAAGCCGACGTCACCGCGATCGACTTGCGTGGCTACGGCAAGTCCGACAAGCACGTGCACGACCCGAGCGCCTACGCCCTCAGTCGCCAGGCCGGCGCCGTCGTCGCGCTGCTCGACGAACTCGGAATCGACAACGCCGTGTTCGGCGGGTACGACGTCGGCAGCTTCACCGCCCAGACGATCGCGGTGACGCGGCCCGATTTGGTGCGATCCCTGGTCATCGCACCGCCCACGCTGGGGGTCGGGCGGCGGATCCTCGAGGAGGACGCCGTGAACGCGTTCCTGCACGCCATCTTCTACAAGTCCGAGCTGGTCGAACAGCTCATCGACGGCAAGCCCGACGCCGTCCGCGCGGCCCTGAAGGAAAACTTGGTGAAGTGGTCGGCGCCCGGATCGACCGTCGCAGACGAGCTCCTGGACCACCTCACCGAAAACCACTCGGCTCCCGGGGCGTTCCTGGCCGGCGTGCTGTGGTTTCGCAACCCCGAAGGCAACCCGATCACCTACTACGCCAACGAGACGACGCCGGCGCGCGAGGACAGGTTTGCCAAGCCGATCACCATCTTGTGGCCCGACCAGGACCCGCTGTTCCCCCAGGCCTGGAGCGACACCCTGGACGACTTCTACGCGGACTTCACCCTCGAATACCTGGACGGCTGCGGCCATTTCAGCCCGTTGGAGGCGCCCGAGGCCTGGACCAGGCACCTGCTGGACCACCTCGGTCGCTGAGCTGCGGCTCCGGCGACTTCGCCGGTCCCCCGATTTATCCGCCGGGCATGAAAAAGGCCCCCGGAGAAATCTCCGAGGGCCATTTCCGCTGGTAGCGGGGACAGGATTCGAACCTGCGACCTCTGGGTTATGAGCCCAGCGAGCTACCGAGCTGCTCCACCCCGCGTTGGTGAATGCCAGGTTACCGAACCGGCATCACGGCGACCAAATCGCGCGGTCAGGGCGTTGCGACGGCGAGATTGCCGCCATGGCTGCGGCCGGGCCCCGATCGCGACCATGGCGGCAATCTCGGCGCACCACGAGGGCGCGAACACCCGCGACACGAGGGCGCAATAGGAGGGCGCAACTCCCGCTCAGTTAGTGCGACGGCGGCCGCAGCCCGTAGCGCCTCGCGACGTCGTCCATCCAGGGCGGTGATCCGTAGGTCAACCCGTACTTGTCGGCGAGCGCGACGAAGTCCGGCGACTCGTGCAAGACCTCGCTGAGCGGGTGCTCGAGCAGCAGCTCGCCCAGCTCGCGAAAGTAGTTCTCGAAGCCGCCCGGGGTGATGATCTCGATGATGCGGCCCGGCTCGCTGCCGGCGTTCCACATGGCGTGCATCTGCCCGCGGGGCTTGGTGATGTAGCCGCCCGGCCCCAGGACCACCTCGGTGTCGTCGGACCGGAAGCCGATCTCGCCCGCCAGCACGATCGAGTGCTCGTCCTCGCGGGTGTGCCGGTGCGCCGCGGTGAGCAGGCCAACCTCGAACGGGTGCTCGACGATGGACACCTCGCCGCCGTTGCTGGTGCCGGACAGCTTGAACACCGCCCCGAATCCGGGGAGGGCGACCCGCTCGCCCTCCCCCGGCCGCACCACGCTGACCCCGATCTCGGTCATGCCACCGACACCGCCTCGGTCGGCACCGCTTCTTGGGCGGGCCACAGCGGCTGCGGGACCTCGACACCGAACGGCTTGCCCCAGCCATTGCGGGACGAAACCTGGTGCACGGGATGGCGATTCGCGGCCACACCCCACTTGCCCCGCGGGTAACCCAACGCCAGCATGGCCGACATCGTCCAGCCTTGCTCGACGGGCACGCCCAGCAACTCGTCGACCTTGTCTTCGAAGTTGCGCAGCACCATCGTCATGACGCCACCGACCCCCTCGGCGCGGGCGGCGAGCAACGCACTCCAGATGGCGGGATAGATGTTGGCGCCCCCGAGGTCGTCGATGGCGAAGACGAAGAGCAGCAACGGGATCTCTTCGAAATGATCGGCCAGGTAGTTCCCCGAACCTTGCATGCGCCGCATCGTCTCGGCATGCGCGGCCGGATCCGCCCCGGGAGCCGTCGCGACCATCGGCCCGGCCCCGGCCTTGAACTTCTCGTACTCCATGGCGCGGGCCTGCCGGAACAGGCCGGCGAATTCGCCGATGAGCTCTTTGTCGTCCACCGCCACGAAGTGCCAGCGCTGGGTGTTGCCCCCGTTCGGGGCGCGCACGGCCGCATCGAGGATGCGGGCCTGGGTCTGCAACGGGATGGGGTCCGGCCGCAACCGCCGCATCATCCGGGTGGTGTACAAAGCCTCGTAAACGTCCATCGGTCAATCCCTTTCGTCATTCCGGCCAGCTGTTGTTCAGGATCTCCTCGACGAAGTCGACGCGCTGGAAGGTGGGGTCGAAGTGCGCCAGCACGTCGTCGTTCATGGTGCCGAAGGTGGTGTCCGGGCGGTGCTTCATGCCGTCGTTGAACGCCGCCAGGATGCGGTTCTTGAAATCCGGTCGGGGGTGCGCGGCGGTCACCGCGGCCAGCGCCTCGGGATCCAGGTGCTCGCGGCCCAGACCGATGACGTCGACCTCGACGCCCGCTTGAACCAGGGCGGTCTCGGGCGAAAGGAACTCCGGCACGCCGGGGGTGGTGTGCAGGGCAATGCCGAGCCACACCTTCTCGGCGGCGGCCGGTTCGATACCGTGGCTTGCCAGGAAATCGCGCGCCGCGTTGGCCCCGTCGACCTCGAACCGGATGGCGGAGTCGCGGTAGCGCTCGGTGAGGCCGATGTCGTGGAACATGGCCCCGACGTACAGCAGCTCCAGGTCGGGCCGCAGCCCGCGCCGCTCGCCCTGCAGGGCGCCGAAGAAGAACACCCGCCGCGAGTGGTGGAACAGCAGGTCGTCCTCGGCGTCGCGGATGAATTCGGTCGCCTCGCGCGCCAGCGCGGTGTCGGGTACTCGGATGCCGGCGACGGTGTCGATCGAGCTGGTGGTCATGGCTTGCCTCCTTGGTGTGCTGGTATCACCAAGCATGCGGCCGCGCGGCCCGCCCGACCGTGTCCGTTTCGGCCGTCTTCACCACAGAAACCGACATAATGAGTGCATGGCAGCGCGAGTGGTGGTGATCGTCGTCTTCGACGACGTGACGCTGTTGGACGTCGCCGGGGCCGGGGAGGTGTTCGTCGAGGCGAACCGGTTCGGCGCCGACTACCGGCTCAGAATCGCCTCGGTCGACGGCCGCGACGTGACATCGTCCATCGGCACGAAATTAGGTGTGACCGATCGCCTTTCGGCGATCGAGTCCGCCGACACCGTCCTGGTGGCCGGCAGCGACGCCCTGCCCGCCCGCCCGAGCGACCCGGCGCTCGTCGAGGCCGTCCGCGCGATCGCGGGGCGCAGCCGGCGGATGGCGTCCATCTGCACGGGCTCGTTCATCCTGGCGCAGGCCGGGCTGCTGCGCGGCCGGCGCGCGACCACACACTGGAACAACGCCCGCTCGCTGGCCCGCGCCTTCGCCGACGTCACCGTGGAGCCGGACGCGATCTTCGTCCGCGACGGTGATGTCTTCACCTCGGCGGGCATCTCCTCGGGCATCGACCTGGCCTTGGCGCTGGTCGAGATGGATCACGGGCGGGACCTGGTGCGCGACGTGGCGCGCTGGCTGGTGGTGTATCTCAAACGTGCCGGCGGCCAGTCGCAGTTTTCGGTGCTCGTCGAGGCCGAACCCCCGCCGCAGTCACCGCTGCGCGCGGTCACCGACGCGATCGCCGCCGACCCCGCCGCCGACCACGGCGTCGCGAAGCTCGCGGCGCGGGCGGCGTTGAGCACCCGGCAGCTGACCCGGCTGTTCAAGACGGAGCTGGGCACGACGCCGGCGCGCTACGTGGAATCGGTGCGGGTCGACTTCGCCCGCGCCGCCATCGAAGACGGCCGCTCCGTCGCCGAGACCGCCGGCGTGGCGGGCTTCGGCAGCACCGAGACGCTGCGCCGGGCGTTCCTCAGTCACCTCGGCATCAGCCCGAAGGCCTACCGCGACCGGTTCCGCACGGCCTGCGCCTGATCGGGCGCTACTTGGTGTTGTTGTACTTGGTGAACGCGTCGTCCAGGCGCTGCA
>NZ_LZKC01000136.1:0-9375 GCF_001672685.1 Mycobacterium sp. E2462 | reverse complement strand
CACCGGCGACCGGAGTTCAACGTGCCGACGCAGGACGCGCGCTGGTTCCGGTTGTGCACGGTCGACGGCGTGACGGTGACGACCGCCGACGGCTGCGGGGTGGTCTACCGGCAACGCGACCGCCGCAAGATGTTCGCGCTGTTGCTCGCGTCCCTGCGCCGGCAGCGTCGGCTGGCGGCCCGGTTCGACGAGATGCGCAAGGTCTATCGCGACGCGCTGCCCGTGCTGGCGAGCAAGCAGAAGTGGGAGACGGCGCTGCTGCACCACGCGGCCGAGAAGACCGAGCATGCCTGAGGCTTCCGCCGAGGACGCGCGCGGCGAGGTGGCCGCGCTGGTCGCCGTCCAGTCCGCGTTGACCGGGCGGCCCGGCGTGTTGACCGTCGCGCGGGGGCTCTCCCACTTCGGCGAGCACAGCATCGGCTGGGTGGCCGTGGCGCTGGCCGGCGCCGCGCTCGCGCCCAGGCGGCGCGGGGACTGGGTGCTGGCCGCCGTCGGGGCGTTCGCCGCACACGCCGCCGCGGTCCTGGTCAAACGCGTGGTGCGGCGCGAACGCCCCCACCACCCGGCCGTCGCCGTCAACGTCGGCACGCCCAGCCGGCTCAGCTTCCCGTCGGCGCACGCCACCTCCACCACCGCCGCGGCGCTGCTCCTGGGGTGGGCCACCGGCCTGCCGCTGCCCGCGCTGCTGGTGCCCCCGATGGCGCTGTCGCGGGTGGTGCTCGGCGTGCACTATCCCAGCGACGTCGCCTCCGGCATCGCCCTCGGCGCCGTCGTTGCCGCCCTCGCCCGCCGACTCCGGGAGGTGATGCGCCATGGCTGAGGACGTGGCGGCCAGGCCGTCGGGCAACCTGTTCGTCGGCGTCATCAAGGCGATCCGGCCCCGCCAGTGGGTGAAGAACGTCCTCGTCCTGGCCGCGCCGGTTGCCGGGCTGGGCAGCGGCATCCGCTACAACTACGCGCAGATGCTCACCCAGGTGGGGCTGGCGTTCGTGGTGTTCAGCCTGGCGGCATCGTCGATTTACCTGGTCAACGACGTGCGCGACGTCGAGGCCGACCGGGAGCACCCCACCAAGAGGTTCCGACCGATCGCGGCGGGCGTGGTCCCGGAGTGGCTGGCCTACGTGCTGGCCGCGCTGCTGGGCGCGGCGTCGCTGGGCATCGCGTGGCTGGTGACGCCCAACCTGGCGCTGGTGATGGCCGTCTACATCGCGATGCAGCTGGCGTACTGCTTCGGCCTCAAACACCAAGCGGTGCTGGACATCTGCATCGTGTCGTCGGCGTACCTGTTGCGCGCCATCGCCGGTGGGGTGGCGACCGAGATCTCGCTGTCGCAGTGGTTCCTGCTGTCCGCGGCGTTCGCGTCGTTGTTCATGGTGGCCGGCAAGCGCTACGCGGAGCTGCAGTTGGCCGAACGCACCGGCGCGGCGATCCGCAAATCGCTGGAGAGCTACACCAGCACGTATCTGCGGTTCGTGTGGACGTTGTCGGCGACCGCGGTGGTGGTCTGCTACGGCCTGTGGGCGTTCGAGCGCGACCACCACTCCGGCAGCTGGTACGCGGTGACGATGGTCCCGTTCACCATCGCGATCCTGCGTTACGCGGTGGACGTGGACGGCGGGCTGGCCGGCGAACCCGAGGACATCGCGCTGCGCGACCGGGTTCTACAGCTGCTCTTCCTCGGCTGGATCGCGACAATTGGAGCCGCGGTTGCCTTCGGTTAGCCCCGAACTGCAGGCCCTCAAAGCGCGCATGGTCCGCCGCCGCCCGGTGTTCCGGCGCCCGGGGTGGCCGGTGTTCCCCTACACCACCCTGGTCCGGGCCAGCCTGTGGGCCAGCGTGGCGGTCGTCAGCGGGCTGTTCGCGTGGGGGGCCTGGCAGCGGCGGTGGATCGCCGACGACGGGCTCATCGTGCTGCGCACCGTGCGCAATTTGCTGGCCGGCAACGGCCCCGTCTTCAACCAGGGCGAGCGGGTAGAGGCCAACACCTCCACGGCGTGGACCTATCTGATGTACGCGGGCAGCTGGGTCGGCGGCTCGGTGCGCATGGAATACATCGCCCTGGCGCTGGCCCTGCTGCTCTCGGTGACCGGCGTCGCGCTGGTCATGCTGGGCGCCGGGCGGCTCTACGCCCCGAGCCTGCGCGGGCGTCGGGCCATCATGCTGCCGGCCGGGGCGCTGGTCTACATCGCCCTGCCGCCGGCGCGGGACTTCGCCACCTCGGGGTTGGAGAACGGGCTGGCCCTGGCCTACCTCGGCTTGCTGTGGTGGCTGATGGTGTGCTGGGCTCAGCCGGTCCGCAACCGGCCCGAAAACACGCCGTTCCTGGCTGCCGTGGCGTTCGTGGCGGGTTTCAGCGTGCTGGTCCGGCCCGAGCTGGCCATCATGGGCGGGACCGCGCTGATCATGATGCTCATCGCCGCCCGGACCTGGCGGCGCCGGGCGCTGATCGTGCTGGCGGGCGGCCTGCTGCCGGTGGCGTACCAGATCTTCCGGATGGGCTACTACGGGCTGCTGGTGCCCGGCACCGCCCTGGCCAAGGACGCCGCCGGCGACAAGTGGTCGCAGGGCTTGATCTACCTGTCGAACTTCGACGCGCCGTACGCGGTGTGGCTGCCCCTGGTGCTGCTGGTGCCGCTCGGTGTGCTGGTGCTGGTGGCGCGCCGCCGCCCGTCGTTTCTGCGGCCGGCGCTGGCGCCCGACTACGGCCGGGTCGCCCGGGCCGTGCAGAGCCCGGCCGCCGTGGTGGCGTGGGTGCTGATCAGCGGGCTGATCCAGGCGCTGTACTGGGTGCGGCAGGGCGGCGACTTCATGCACGGCCGGGTGCTGCTAGCACCGCTGTTCTGCCTGCTGGCGCCCGTCGCCGTCATCCCGGTGGCGATCCCCGACGGGCAGGACTACTCCCGCGAGACCGGGCGCTGGGTCGCCGGCGCCGCCGGCGCGCTGTGGGTCGCCGTCGCCGGCTGGGCGCTGTGGGCGGCGAACTCCCCGGGCCTGGGCGACGACGCCACCCACGTCACCTACACCGGGATCGTCGACGAGCGTCGCTTCTACGCCCAGGCCACGGGCCACGCCCACCCGCTGACCGCGGCGGACTATCTCGGGTACCCGCGGATGGCCGCCATCCTGGTGGCGCTCGACAACACCCCGGACGGCGCGCTGCTGCTGCCCTCGGGCAACTACACCCAATGGGACCTGGTGCCGATGGCGCACCCGCAGCCCGGCGGCGCCGCCAACGACCGGCCGCAGCACGCCGTGTTCTTCACCAACCTGGGCATGGTCAGCATGAACGTCGGGCTCGACGTCCGGGTGATCGACCAGATCGGCCTGGCGAACCCGCTGGCCCAACACACCCAGCGGCTCAAGCACGGCCGCATCGGCCACGACAAGAACCTGTTTCCCGACTGGGTGATCGCCGACGGCCCGTGGGTCAAGGTCTACCCCGGCGTCCCCGGCTACCTCGACGTCCAATGGGTCGCCGAGGCCGTCGCGGCGCTGCAATGCCCCGACACCAAGGCCGTGTTGAGCTCCGTGCGCGCCCCGATGACCGCGCACCGCTTCCTGTCCAACGTGCTGCACGCCTACGGCTTCACCAAGTACCGGATCGACCGCGTCCCGCTGTACGAGTTGGCCCGCTGCGGGCTGCCGATACCCGAGCAGGTCCCGCCCCCGCGCCGCGATTAAGCCGCCGCAAGAAGAATTCTGGGCGAATTCCCGCCAATCACGATTCGGCAACGGCGCGAAATTGACAGCAACATCACAATTGCGGCCTCACCTGGTGGCGGTAACAGCCCACACGTGCGCGAACGCCGCTTGTCAAAGCTCGTTTGACGAGCTGTTTGACGCGCTGTTTGACGCGAAAACCGCTGAGTAGGACCGCCGCTCGCGGGTCGGCCCCGCCGCCTCGATGCGGCCGAACCTGCGGTGGTGTGGTTGACTACTGGAGCACTGCTGCGCTGAGCGCGGCGACGACGCGGGTCGAGCGACCCGAAGAGGAGCCGTGCAATTGGGTTTGCGCATGCAGATCGACCCAATCAAGAAAGCGTCCAATCGGAGAAGTGCGCCGAAAGGTCGCAAGAAGGATGAGGAAGCAAGGATGACGCTTGTCGACAGGTTTCGCGGCGCCGTGGCAGGGATGCCGCGGCGGCTCGTGGTGGCGGCCGCTGGCGCGGCGCTGCTCTCGGGCCTGATTGGCGCCGTGGGGGGCTCGGCGACCGCAGGAGCGTTCTCGCGCCCCGGTCTGCCGGTGGAGTACCTGCAGGTTCCCTCCGCCGGAATGGGCCGCGACATCAAGGTGCAGTTCCAAAGCGGTGGCGCCAACTCGCCCGCGTTGTACCTGCTGGACGGTATGCGCGCGCAGGACGACTTCAACGGCTGGGACATCAACACCCCGGCGTTCGAGTGGTACAACCAGTCCGGCATCTCGGTCGCCATGCCGGTCGGCGGGCAGTCCAGCTTCTACTCGGACTGGTACAAGCCCGCGTGCGGTAAGGCCGGTTGCACCACCTACAAGTGGGAGACCTTCCTGACCAGCGAGCTGCCGTCGTACCTCGCCTCCCAGAAGCAGGTCAAGTCGACCGGCAGCGCCGTCGTCGGCCTGTCGATGGCCGGCTCCTCGGCGCTGATCCTGGCCGCCTACCACCCGCAGCAGTTCGTCTACGCCGGCTCGCTGTCGGCGCTGCTGGACCCGTCGCAGGGGATGGGCCCGTCGCTGATCGGCCTGGCCATGGGCGACGCCGGTGGCTACAAGGCCAACGACATGTGGGGTCCGAAGGAGGACCCGGCCTGGGCCCGCAACGACCCTTCGCTGCAGGTGGGCAAGCTCGTCGCCAACAACACCCGGATCTGGGTGTACTGCGGTAACGGCAAGCCGTCCGACCTCGGTGGCGACAACCTTCCCGCCAAGTTCCTCGAGGGCTTCGTGCGGACCTCCAACCTGAAGTTCCAGGACGCGTACAACGCCGCGGGCGGCCACAACGCGGTGTGGAACTTCGACGCCAACGGCACCCACGACTGGCCCTACTGGGGCGCGCAGCTGCAGGCGATGAAGCCTGACCTGCAGTCGGTGCTGGGCGCCACCCCGGGTGCCGGTCCCGCGACCGCCGCTGCCGCCTCCAACGGCACCGGCCAGGGCACCTAGACCCGCAACAACCACACGCCTGGCGGCGGCAACCCCTCGGGGTTGTCGCCGTCAGTCGTTTCGCGGTGTGAGCTGTTTCACTACCCCCTGCACCGGGCGTGCCGTGGCGCTGGCTACTGTGCACAACAGCGACTAGACGATGGAGGGTGGACATGACGGTCGTACGGGGTGTGTCGGCGCTGCTCCGGCTGCTGTGCGTCGCGGTGCTCTCGGTGGGGCTGATCGGCGCGACGGCCACGCCCAGGGCGCGCGCTGCCGGCTACGAGAGCCTGATGGTTCCGTCGGCGGCGATGGGCCGCGACATCCCGGTGGCCTTCCTGGCCGGTGGCCCGCACGCCGTCTATCTGCTCGACGCCTTCAACGCCGCCCCCGACGTGTCCAACTGGGTCACCGCCGGCAACGCGATGAACACGCTGGGCGGCAAGGGCGTCTCGGTGGTGGCACCCGCCGGGGGTGCGTTCAGCATGTACACCAACTGGGAGCAGGACGGCAGCAAGCAGTGGGACACCTTCCTGTCCAGCGAGCTGCCGAGCTGGCTGGCCGCCAACAAGGGCCTCGCGCCCGGCGGCCACGCCGCCGTCGGCGCCTCGCAGGGCGGGTACGGCGCGTTCGCGCTGGCCGCGTTCCACCCCGACCGGTTCGGTTACGCCGGCTCGCTGTCCGGCTTCCTCTACCCGTCGAGCACCAACTACAACGGCGCTATCCTGGCCGGCCTGCAGCAGTTCGGCGGCATCGACGGCAACGGCATGTGGGGAGCCCCACAGCTGGGCCGGTGGAAGTGGCACGACCCCTACGTGCACGCGTCGCTGCTGGCCCAGAACAACACCCGGGTGTGGGTGTACAGCCCCACCAATCAGGGCGGTGACGACGCCGCGATGATCGGCCAGGCGGGCGCGGCCATGGGCAGCTCGCGGGAGTTCTACCAGCAGTACCGCAGCAACGGCGGCCACAACGGGCACTTCGACTTCCCCGGCGGCGGCGACAACGGCTGGGGCTCCTGGTCGGGCCAGCTGGGCGCCATGTCCGGCGACATCGTCAGCGCCATCCGCTAGCCGCCCGGGCTCGCGGCCGGGCGGGGCCGCCGCGGCTAGCCGGTACCGTGTAGAGCGTGCAGCAGCGCGCGTAGGGTCGCGCGCTGCGTCCATCCGCTCTGCTGGCAGGAGAACATGGCTACAAGCGCCCGGCGCAAGCGCCACCGACGACTCGCCTGGATCGCCGCCTTGGCGGTGGCCGGCGTGGTGCTGCTGGTGGTCGTGGCCGTCGTGACCCTGCTGCGCGGCCGCCAGTCGCCGCCGAGCGCGGTGCCCTCGGGCGTGCTGCCGCCGTCGTCGACCACCTCCCACCCGCACAAGCCGCGCCCCGCCTCCCAGGACGCGTCGTGCCCCGACGTCTACGTGGTCGACGTGCCCGGCACCTGGGAGTCGTCGGTGCAGGACGACCCGGGCGCCCCCGTGCAGTTCCCGAACGCGCTGCTGCACAAGGTGGTGACGGCGCTGGCGCAGGGCTCGCCGTCCTCGCGGGTGCAGACCTACACCACCCCGTACACCGCGCAGTTCCACAACCCGCTCAGCGGTGACACGCAGATGTCCTACAACGCCAGCCGCGCCGAGGGCACCCGCGCGACCGTGCAGGCGATGACCGACATGAACGCCAAGTGCCCACTGACCAGTTACGTGCTGATGGGGTTCTCGCAGGGCGCGGTGATCATGGGCGACATCGCCAGCGACATCGGCAACGGCCGCGGCCCCGTCGACGACGACCTGGTCCTGGGCGTGACGCTGATCGCCGACGGCCGCCGCCAGCCCGGGGTGGGCAATGACATCGGCCCCAACCCGCCCGGCCAGGGCGCCGAGGTGACCCTGCAGGAGGTGCCGATCCTGTCCGGGCTGGGCCTGACGATGACCGGCGCGCGCCCCGGCGGGTTCGGTGACCTCAACGCCAAGACCAACGAGATCTGCGCGCCCGGCGACTTGATCTGCGCGGCGCCGCAGGAGGCGTTCAGCGTCGCGAACCTGCCCAGCACCCTGAACACGCTGGCCGGGGGCGCGGGGCAGCCGGTGCACGCGCTGTACGCCACCACCCAATGCTGGAGTGTGGACGGCGCGCCGGCGACGGACTGGACCCTGAACTGGGCCCAGGGGCTGATCGCCAACGCGCCCCACCCCAAACATGGCTGACGCGGGGCTTGGAACACGGGCCGAACACAGGGCTAGACACAGGGGTAGGTATGCCGATCCGGGTCCGGATCGGCGGTACCTTGTGATTTGGAGCGCCGCAGGCGGCGCCGTAACATTAAGAAGAACTTAAGACTGAGGGACCCCGGTTGCGCAACCGGTTGGGGTCGATGCTGGGCTGGCGCGGAACCCGAGGGGTCCGAACGGGCTCCGCGCGGATCCGATCGGCACAGCGCGCGGCGGGCCCGCGAGAGATGTCACTGTCGGCGTAGCCGACCCGAGAGCAGGTGGGACAGGAGAGCGGCATGGTGTACCACAACCCGTTCATTGTGAACGGGAAGATCAAGTTCCCCGACAACACCAACCTGGTCAAGCACGTCGAGAAGTGGGCGAGGGTCCGCGGCGACAAGCTGGCCTACCGGTTCATCGACTTCTCCACCGAACGCGACGGCGAGTACCGCGACATCATCTGGCGCGACTTCAGCGCCCGCAACCGGGCCGTCGGCGCCCGCCTGCAACAGGTCACCCAGCCGGGTGACCGCATCGCCATCCTGTGCCCGCAGAACCTCGACTACCTGATCGCGTTCTTCGGCGCGCTGTACGCCGGCCGGATCGCGGTGCCGCTGTTCGACCCCTCCGAGCCAGGACACGTCGGCCGCCTGCACGCCGTCCTCGACGACTGCACCCCGTCGACCATCCTGACCACCACGGAAGCCGCCGAGGGCGTCCGCAAGTTCATTCGTGCCCGTGCGGCCAAGGAGCGCCCCCGCGTCATCGCCGTCGACGCGGTGCCCAACGAGGTCGCGTCCACCTGGGAGCCGCCGGAGGCCGACGAGAACACCATCGCGTACCTGCAGTACACGTCCGGCTCGACCCGGACGCCGACGGGCGTGCAGATCACCCACCTGAACCTGCCGACGAACGTCCTGCAGGTGCTCAACGGCCTGGAGGGCAAGGAGGGCGACCGCGGCCTGTCCTGGCTGCCGTTCTTCCATGACATGGGGCTGATCACGGCGCTGCTGTCCCCGGTCATCGGCTACAACTTCACGTTCATGACGCCGGCGGCGTTCGTGCGCCGGCCCGGCCGGTGGATCCGCGAGATGGCGCGCAAGCCCGACGACGCCCCGGACTGCCAGGTCGTCACCGTCGCGCCGAACTTCGCGTTCGAGCACGCCGCGGTGCGTGGGGTACCCAAGGACGGCGAGCCGCCGCTGGACCTGAGCAACGTCAAGGCGATCCTCAACGGCAGCGAGCCGGTCTCCCCGTCCTCCATGCGCAAGTTCTACGAGGCGTTCAAGCCCTACGGGCTGCCGGAGACCGCGATCAAGCCGTCGTACGGCCTGGCCGAGGCGACGCTGTTCGTCTCCACCACCCCGATGAACGAGGCACCGACCGTCATCCACGTCGACCGGGACGAGCTCAACAAGCAGCGCTTCGTCGAGGTCCCGGCCGACTCGCCGCGCGCCGTCGCGCAGGTGTCCGCGGGCGTCATCGGTGTGGACGAGTGGGCCGTCATCGTCGACCCCGACACGGCCAGCGAGCTGCCCGACGGCCAGATCGGCGAGATCTGGCTGCACGGCAAGAACATGGGCACCGGCTACTGGGGCAAAGAGGAAGAGACCTCGGAGACCTTCAACAACATCCTCAAGTCACGGGTCAGCCAGTCGCACGCCGAGGGCGCGCCGGACGACGGCCTGTGGGTCCGCACCGGTGACTACGGCACCTACCACAAGGGTCACCTCTACATCGCGGGCCGCATCAAGGACCTCGTGATCATCGACGGCCGCAACCACTACCCGCAGGACCTCGAGTACTCGGCGCAGGAGGCCAGCCGCGCGCTGCGCACCGGTTACGTGGCCGCCTTCTCGGTGCCGGCCAACCAGCTGCCGCAAGTGGTGTTCGACAACCCGCACACCGGTCTGAAGTACGACGCCGAGGACAGCTCCGAGCAGCTGGTGATCGTCGCCGAGCGGGCCCCCGGTACGCACAAGCTGGACTACCAGCCCATCGCCGACGAGATCCGGGCCGCCATCGCCGTGCGACACGGGGTGACCATCCGCGACC
>NZ_LZKC01000135.1:0-11796 GCF_001672685.1 Mycobacterium sp. E2462 | reverse complement strand
GCTCGCCGCCCCGCCGCCGGCGTCCCCGCCGCCGGTCGCCAGCCCGCCCCCGGTGCCGCCGGCCGCGCACCAGGAGCCGCCGAAGGGCGCGGGCCTGATCGAACGGATGGTGACCTCCAAGATCCGGGTGCAGCGCCCCTCCTTCCGGACCGCGGATCCCAGCTCCACCTACCGCCTGCCACTGAAACCCGGCTCACGCACGCTCGGGGTGACGGCGCATCGGCTGGCGCTCACCGTGGACCACCACGACACGCTGTCCGACATCTCCCTCACCGCGCGACCCGGCAGTTTGACCGCGATCGTCGGCCCGTCGGCCGCACGCAACTCCGCCCTGCTCGGGCTGCTGGCCGGGCGCAGGGCCCCCAGCGCGGGTGTCGTCACCGTGGACGGCCACGACGTACACGCCGAACCGGCGGCCATGGCCAGCCGCATCGGGATCGTCGACCACGACGACCGCCTGCACCGGCACCTCACCACCGCGCAGGCCCTGCGTTACGCCGCCGAACTGCGGCTGCCCCCGGACGTCTCGGCCGAACACCGCGCCCGCGTGGTCGACCAGGTCCTCGAGGAACTCGAGCTGACCGCGATCCGCGACACCCGCATCGGGAAGCTGCCGCCGGAGGCGCGCCGGTGCGCGGCCCTGGCGGTCGAGTTGCTGACCAGGCCCACCCTGCTGGTCGTCGACGAGCCGACCGCCGGGCTCGATCCGGCGCAACAGAGCCACGTCATGGGAGTCCTGCGGCGTCAGGCCGACCTCGGCTGTGTCGTGGTGGCGGCCCTGTCAGCTCGCGCACCGCTCGCGGACCTCAACCTGTGCGACCAGGTGCTGGTGCTCACCGCGTCCGGCACGGTGGCCTTCCTCGGCGCGCCCCTGCAGATCGAGGCGGCCATGGGCACCACCGACTGGTCGGAGGTGCTGGCCCGGGTGAGCGCTGACCCCGACGGCACCCACCGCGCCTACCGCGGGCTGCCGCCCACCCCCGCGTCGAGCACGCCGCCGCAGGTGGCGGAGCCCTGGCCACCGGCGGCGGAGTTGGCCCGGTCGCGCCAGATCAGGCTGCTGGCGCGCCGCGATCTCCGGCTGCTCTTCGCCGACCGCGCCTACTGCGCGTTCCTCGCGATCCTGCCCTTCGCGTTGGCGGGCCTGGCGCTGCTGATCCCCGGGGACGCCGGCCTGGGCATACCCGGACCGCGCAGCACGAACGCCCACCAGGCCATCGAGATCCTGGCCGCGCTCAATCTCGCCGCGGTGCTCATCGGCACCGCGCTGACGATCCGCACCGTCGTCACCGAGCGCGCCATCTTCCGGCGGGAACAGGCGGTGGGCCTGTCCGCGGCGGCCTACCTGGGGGCCAAGATCCTCGTGTTCGGGCTGGCCGCGGCCGTACTGACCGCGGTGCCGTTCGCGATGGTCGTCGCCGTCCGAGGCGGCCCGGCGTATGGCGCGGTCCTGCTGCACAACGCGACCGTCGAGCTGTACGTGACCCTCGCCGTCACCGCCATCGTCTCCGCGGTGCTGGGCCTGACGCTGTCGACGCTGGGCAGATCGCTACGCGAGGTGCTGCCGCTGCTGGTGCCGGTCATCCTCGCCTCGCTGCTGTTCAACGGCAGCCTGGTGCAGCTGGCGAGCACGTGGGGCGTGCAGCAACTGTCCTGGTTCGTACCCGCCCAGTGGGGATTCGCGGCCGCGGCATCCACGGTCAATCTGCACCGGCTCGACCCGCTGGCCGTCAACGCCTTGACGTGGACGCACTACAGCGGGTGGTGGGTGTTCGACATGGCCATGCTGCTGGTGTTCGGCGTGGTGGCCGCGGGCCTCGCCCTGTACCGGCTGCGCCCGCGCGGGCCGCGCCCGGCGCCATCCCGGGAACCGGTCGAGGCGGCCCGCTGAGCAAGCCGGGCTAGCCGCTCTGCGTCGCGGGGGCCGGCGCCGAGCGGCCGCCACGGAAGGCACTTCGGCCGTTGCCGGTCCCGCGGCGCCAAACGCAGGTTACGGTCGGGATATGGCGCCAGAAACGAAAACGACTGCCGATCATCTGCGTGACGCCCTCGACGGGCGGTGGAGTGACGTCAAGAACCGGATGCGCGCGACGCTGTCCGAGGACCTCTTTCGCCCGCACTACACACCGAACACGGTGATCGCCCGCACCAAGGTGGCCGAGCAGATGCGGATCATGGCCGCGTTCGGCGCGGCGGCCGACAGCTTCCGCAAGGAGCACGGCGGCACCGGCGACGTGGGCGCCGCCATCACGATGATCGAGATGCTCGCCATGTCGGACCTGTCGCTGATGGTGAAGGCCGGCGTGCAGTGGGGCTTGTTCGGCGGCGCCGTGGAGAACCTGGGCACCGAGCGCCACCACGAGGCCTACGTGCCGAAGATCATCAGCCTCGAACTTCGCGGCTGTTTCGCGATGACCGAGACCGGGCACGGCAGCGATGTGCAGTCGCTGGAGACGACCGCCACCTACGACCCCGAGACCGAAGAGTTCATCATCGACTCCCCGACCCCCTCGGCCCGCAAGGACTACATCGGCGGAGCCGCCGAAACCGCAACGATGGCTTCCGTTTTCGCGCAGCTGATCACCCACGACAACGGTGAGCCGGTCCACCACGGCGTGCACTGCGTTCTGGTACCCATCCGCGACGAAGACGGCAACGATCTGCCCGGTGTCACCACGTCGGACTGCGACTACAAAGGCGGGCTGCCCGGCGTCGACAACGGGCGCATCGTGTTCGACCACGTCCGCGTCCCACGGGTCAACCTGCTGAACAAGTACGGCGACGTCGCGCCGGACGGCACGTACAGCTCGCCGATCGAGAACCCCAACCGCCGGTTCTTCACGATGCTGGGCACCCTGGTCCGCGGGCGCATCACGGTGGGCGGCAGCGCCGGGGCGGCCGGCCGCGTCGCGCTCGACATCGCCACGCGATATGCGTTGCAGCGCAAGCAGTTCAGCGCACCGGGCGGCGGCGAGGTCACCATCATGGACTACCTGGTGCACCAGCGGCGGCTGTTCCCGCTGATCGCGAAGTCCTACGCGCTGCAGTTCGCCCAGAACGAGCTGGTCGGCAAGTGCCACGACGTCCAATCGGCCGACGCGCCCGACGCCGACGAGCAGCGCGAGCTGGAGGCCCGCGCCGCCGGGCTCAAAGCGGCCAACACCTGGCACGCGTCGAGATCCATCCAGGAGGCCCGCGAGGCGTGCGGCGGCGCCGGATACATGGCCGAGAACCGGCTCATCGGGCTGCGCGGCGACACCGACGTGTTCACCACGTTCGAGGGCGACAACCACGTGCTCACCCAGCTGGTGGCCAAGGAGTTGCTGACCGCCTACGCCGACGACATCAAGAGCATGAGCCCGGTCGAATGGGTTCGCTTCGCCGCCAACACCGTTGGCGAGCGCGTCATCAAACGCACGGCGGCGGAGACGATCATCCAGCGGATCATCGACGCCCGGCAGGACAACGAGGAGGAGGGCAGCCTCTTCAACCGCGGCACGCAGATCACCATGTTCGAGGAACGCGAGGAGTATCTGCTGGCGTCCGTCGCGCGGCGGTTGCAGGCCAAGTCGAAGGAGATGTCGGAGTTCGACGCGTTCAACGCGGTGCAAGACCACGTGCTGCACGCCGCCGGCGCGCACATCGACCGGGTGATCCTGGAGGCCTTCGTCGCCGGCATCGAGGCCTGTCCCAACGAGGAGGCCCGCGACCTGCTGGGCATCGTGTGCGACCTGTACGCCCTGTCGGTGATCGAGGACGACAAGGCGTGGTTCATCGAGCACCGGTTCTTGTCGACCGAGCGCGCCAAGGCGGTCACCCGCGGCATCAACGACCGGTGCCGGGCGCTGCGCCCGCACGCCGAGACCCTGATCGACGGCTTCGGCATCCCCGACGCGCTGCGCTACGCCGAGATGCTGCACCCGGAGAATCTGGCCGAAGCCATCACGGGCTGAGGGACCGGCTCACTGATTCGGGATCTTGCCGAGCGCCTGCAGCTTCCCGTCGGGCCCGATCTTGAATTTCACCGTCCCGATGCCGGTGGGACAACAGAGTTGGTCGTTGCCCTTCTGCCATTGATATTGGACGGTCACGGTGTCGTCCGACGCTGGCAGAACGGTGATGTACGGCTTGGGATTGGCTGTGGGCGTGCCTAAAACGGTGTTGTGATCGAAGAACACCAACTGCTGCGGCGTCGACTCCGTGGCGATGGTGGGAATGATCTGCACCCAGTGCAGGCGGCAGTTGCGGGTGTGGCCACGGCCGATCTCGACCCAGATGGTGCCGGGGACGGCGACCGGCACGGCGGTGATCGCCCGTCGCACCGTATCGGCCGTGGGACCGTCAGATTCCGTGCAGGTATCGGGCCGGGCCGCCGGCGGCACTGAGGCCTTCCACCCGCAGGCCGAAGCCAGCAAAAGCACTGAGATCACAATCATCTGACGCACGCGGTGAGCTTAGCGAAGGCTGTGAATGTCCCTCCGGTTTGGTCACAGGGACGGCTTGAAGAGGCGTCGCGCGCGGCGCCCCCGGTAGTCTCGGGCCCAGCAATCGGTCAACGATGACCTGCGAAAATGCTACCGCAGCACTCGGATCCCCCGGCGATTTCACAACGTTATGGGCGCCGTTGAGAGGAAGCCGTAAAGCAGCGGAAATTTCGGACGACCATACCGAAACATGCCTGCCCCACAATGGGCTGAACACCCGGCCGACCGACGCGGAGCTAACACCGGACGCACTCGAGAGAGGACGTGAGCGTGGCGAGGGAGTCCATGGCGCGCGACGACGCCGTGAACACCGTGTGCGCGTATTGCGGCGTCGGTTGCGGAATGGTGTTGCAGCTCACAACAGATCCCCAAAGCGGCCGTCGTCACGTCGCCAAGTCGGTTGGCAACAAAGCACATCCGGCCAACTTCGGAAGGCTGTGCACCAAGGGCGCCACCACCGCGGACATGCTCAGCGCACCGGGCCGCATGGCATCGGCGTACGTGCGTCCCGCGCGCGGCGAACCGGCCGAGCCCGTCGCCATGGACGAGGCGATCACGCAGTGCGCGAAGCGGTTACGCGCAATCATCGATCAGCACGGGCCGGACGCCTTCGCCATGTACGTGTCGGGGCAGATGTCGATCGAGGCACAGTATCTGGCGAACAAGCTCACCAAGGGCTTCATCGGCACCAATCAGATCGAGTCGAACTCCCGGCTGTGCATGGCCAGCGCGGGCTCGGGTTACAAGCTGTCGCTGGGCGCCGACGGGCCACCCGGCTCCTACCAGGATTTCGATAGCGCCGACGTATTCTTCGTCATCGGCGCCAACATGGCCGACTGCCACCCGATCCTGTTCCTGCGCATGATGGATCGCGTCAAGGCCGGCGCGAAGCTCATCGTCGTCGACCCGCGCCGCACCGCGACCGCCGACAAGGCCGACCTGTTCCTGCAGATCGCACCCGGCTCGGATCTGGCGCTGCTCAACGGCTTGCTGCACCTGATCGTCGAAAACGGCCACACCGACCCGGAATTCATCGCCGAGTTCACCGAGGGCTGGGAAGTGATGCCCAGCTTCCTGGAGCAGTTCACTCCCGAGAAGGTGAGCGCGATCACCGGCCTTGCCGAAGAGGACATCCGCACGGCGGCGCGGCTGATCGGCGAGTCCGAGAACTTCATGACCTGTTGGACCATGGGGCTCAACCAGAGCACCCACGGCACCTGGAACACCAACGCCATCTGCAACCTGCATCTGGCGACGGGCGCCATCTGCAAGCCCGGCAGCGGCCCCTTCTCCCTTACCGGGCAGCCCAACGCGATGGGCGGGCGCGAAATGGGTTACATGGGACCGGGTTTGCCGGGCCAGCGGTCGGTGCTCTCTGCCGAGGACCGACAGTTCGCCGAAGACGTGTGGGGCGTCCCGAGCGGCACCCTGCGCACCGAGGTCGGCACCGGCACCATCGACATGTTCTCCCGCATGGCCGACGGGCAGATCAAGGCGTGCTGGGTTATCTGCACCAATCCCGTTGCCTCTGTGGCTAACCGGAAGACCGTTCTCGCCGGGTTGGAACGCGCCGAGCTGGTGATGGCCCAGGACGCGTTCGTCGAGACCGAGACCAACGAATACGCCGACGTGTTGTTGCCGGCGGCCCTGTGGACCGAGGCCGAGGGGGTGCTGGTCAATTCCGAACGCACCATGACGTTGTTCCAGCCCGCCACAAAGGCGCCCGGCGACGCGCTGCCGGACTGGCAGATCATCGCCCGCGTCGCATGCGCGATGGGCTTCGCCGAGGCGTTCAGCTACGACAGCGCGGAGCAGGTGTTCGAGGAGATCAAGCGGTTCTCGAATCGCAAGACCGGTTACGACCTGCGTGGGGTCAGCTACGAACGGTTGCGCCTGGGCCCGTTGCAATGGCCCTGCCCGCCAAGCGGTTCCGAGGACCGCAATCCCATCCGCTACCTTAACGACGGCGTCAGCCAACAGCAGATCATTCGCGAGGACGGCACCGTTCCGCGGATCGCCTTCCCCACCCCGACGGGCCGCGCGGCGTTCTTCCCCCGCCCGCACCTGCCGCCGGAGGAAATGCCGGACGACGACTACCCGTTCCTGCTCAACACCGGCCGCCTGCCCCACCAGTGGCACACAATGACCAAGACGGGCAAGGTCGCCAAACTCAACAAGCTCAATCCCGGACCGTTCGTCGAGATCCACCCCGACGACGCCGCGCGGTTGCAGGTCGGTGACGGCGACCCGATCGAAATCGCCTCCCGCCGCGGCCGCGCCGTGCTGCCCGCACTCGTCAGCGACCGGGTGCGCGCCGGCGCCTGCTTCGCACCGTTCCACTGGAACGACGCCTTCGGCGAATACCTGTCCATCAACGCCGTCACCAACGACGCGGTGGACCCCATCTCCAACCAACCCGAATTCAAGGCGTGCGCCGTCACCCTGACCAAAGTCGCGGCCTCCGACCCGGTTTCGCGGCCCGACGGCACCGGGGCCGCCACGCCAGATCCGGGCGCCGCGACGGCGGCGCCCACCGACACACCGGAACCCGCACCCACGGAGGTACGAGAAATCAGCGTGTCACAGGTCGACGCCCTCGGCGAACTGCTGGGCGTGGCAGCACAACCCGCGCCGACGTTCGACGAACGCGGCCGCTCCTACCTCGCCGGCATGCTCTCGGGCCTGCGCTCGGACGCCGGACGCAGCACCGCCGGCGTACCCACGCTGCCACCCAGCGCCCCGTTCGACGCCCCCACGCGGCTGTGGGTGGACGGGCTGATGGCCGGAGTGTTCTCCCGCATCGACGCGGTGCCCACGCTGGACACCGGGCCGGCGCCCGAGCCGGCCGGCAAGGAACCGGCGAAGACGCCGCCTGCCCCCGCGCCGGCGGCCGAGCGCGCCCCCGTCGTCGTGCTCTGGGCCTCGCAGACCGGGAACGCGGAGGACGTCGCCGCCGGCGTGGCCGCATGGTTGGCCGACGCCGGCGTGCCCGCGGTCCTGCACAGCATGGACGAATTCCCGGTGGGCGACCTGGTGACGACGGCCGAGCTGCTGTTGATCACCAGCACCACCGGTGACGGTGAGCCGCCCGACAACGGCACCGGACTGTGGAAGGCGCTGACCGCCGACGACGCCGCCACGTTCACCGGCACCCGCTACGCCGTTCTCGCGCTGGGCGACTCGAACTACGACGACTTCTGCGGGCACGGGCGCAAGCTCGATGCGCGGCTCACCGAGCTCGGGGCGACCCGGCTGGTCGAGCGGGTGGACTGTG
Source organism: Mycobacterium sp. E2462 (assembly GCF_001672685.1). Taxonomy (NCBI): domain Bacteria; kingdom Bacillati; phylum Actinomycetota; class Actinomycetes; order Mycobacteriales; family Mycobacteriaceae; genus Mycobacterium; species Mycobacterium sp. E2462. The sequence continues at coordinate 4,038 of NZ_LZKC01000135.1, read as the reverse complement.
AACCGGACTACGAAGACGACGCGGCGAAGTGGCTGGCTGAGGTCGTCGAGGCGTTGAGCCGCACCCCCGCGTCGATCAGCCGCGACGCCCCGACTCCCGCCGCCGCACCGCGGGTCCTGCGCCGCCCCGCGGAGCAGCCCACCTACAGCAAGAAGAACCCGCTGATCACCGACATGGTGCGGAACACGACGCTGAGCCGGCCCGAGTCGACGAAAGACGTCCGGCACCTGGTGTTCAACCTGCCGGAAGAGACCGTCAGCTACGAGGTCGGTGACGCGTTGGGCGTGTGGCCGCGCAACAGCGAGGAACTGGTCGATGAGTGGCTGTCGGTCACCGGGCTGAACGCGCAGACCCCGGTCGAGGTCGGCGAGCACGGCCTGATGTCACTGCGATCCGCGCTGACCGAACGGATGGAGATCGCGCACATCAGCCGCGACCTGGTGCGGTTCGTTCAGGAACGCACCGGCGACCAGAACCTCGCCGAGCTGCTGAAACCCGAGAACAAGCGGGCGCTGGCGGATTGGTCGTGGGGGCGGCAATCCATCGACCTGCTGGCGCAGCTGCCGGTGTCGGCGTCGGCCCACGAGTGGCTGCGGGTCCTCAAGCGCCTTCAGCCGCGGCTGTACTCGATCTCGTCGAGCCCCAAGGAGTGCCCGGGCGAAGCGCACCTCACGGTGTCCGCGGTGCGATACAACTTCCAGGGCGTGCCGCGCCGCGGGGTGTGCTCGACCTACCTCGCCGACCGCTCCCCCGGTGACCGGGTCGCCGTGTTCCTGCAGCCGTCGAGCAACTTCCGGATTCCCAGCGACTCCCAAACCCCGATGATCATGATCGGCCCCGGGACGGGCATCGCGCCGTTCCGCGGCTTCCTGCAGGAACGTCGCGCGCTCGGTCACACCGGCCCGAACTGGTTGTTCTTCGGCGAGCAGCATGCCGCCACCGACTTCTACTACCGCGACGAGATCCAGGCGATGCACGCCGACGGCCTGCTGACCGAGATGGACCTGGCGTTCTCGCGGGATCAGCAGGAAAAGGTCTACGTCCAGCACCTGATGCGCAAGCGCGGGGCCCAGCTGTGGAGCTGGCTGCAGGACGGGGCGCAGCTCTACGTCTGCGGCTCGGCGAATCCGATGGCCAAGGACGTCGATCGCGCCCTCTGCGAGATCGCGGCCGAACACGGCCACCTCGATCCCGACGCGGCCCAGGAGTACGTCCGGTCGCTCAGCGCGGACAAGCGCTACCACCGCGACGTGTACTAGCCGAATCCGTAATGCGGCGGAAACATGACGCGCCCGCGGCCGAAACATGGCGGTCGCACGATGCACTCAAAGGGTTCGCACCTGAAGGAGTGACGTGGGCGTGGCTGGTGAGGCTGGCGTGCCCGACGGGGCCGTCAAGAAGGGCTGCCCGCTGCAGTGCCGGTTGCGGTACCGCGGCGGCGGCAACGAGCACGTCGACTGGGCGGGGTTGCCGGTCAATCTCGACTTCGCGTTCTCGCTGAATCAGCGCGACAAGGTCTACGCCCAGCACGAGAGGCGTAAACGCGAGACGCAGCTCGGGAAGCGACTGCGCGACGCCCAGGTGTGCGTGTGCGAGCAGGCGGTCCGCTAGCAGGCGCGACGGCGCCGAAATCACCGAGGTTGAAAGTCGCGAGGGCGGCGTGGTCCCGCTGGTCGTCGCGGCGTCCGGGCCGCCCACCGGCGCAAACGCGGTTGGCGACGGCCCGGCCCCGCCCGCGCACCTGACCCGGCACCCCCGGTTCTCGGGCGCCGTCCGGCCGCGATCCGGGTATGTACAGACTCATGTCCCGTTTTCGGCTGTCCCGCCGACGGCATCGAAAGGTCTGACCACCATGGTGGATGTCTCGATCCTCGAAACCTCCGGGCTGGGTGACCGCAGCTACCTGATCAGCGACGGCACCGTCGCCGTTGCCGTTGACCCGCAACGCGACATCGACCGGGTGCTGGACGCGGCGGCGGGCCTGCGCATCACCCACGTACTGGAGACCCACATCCACAACGACTATGTGACCGGCGGCTTGGCGTTGGCCCGCGCGACCGGCGCCGAATACGTGGTCCCGGCAGGCGAAGACGTCGACTTCGACCGGCACGCGGTCACGGAAGGCGACCGAATCGACACCGGCGCAATTCGTTTGGAGGTGTTGCTGACGCCCGGGCACACGCATCACCACGTCAGCTACGTGCTGCGCGACGAGACCGGGGACACCGTCGGCGTCTTCACGGGCGGGTCGCTGCTGTTCGGCAGCACCGGCAGGACCGACCTGGTGGGCGACGAGCACACCGAGGAACTCGCGCGGCTGCAACACCGGTCGGCGCGCCGCCTCGCCGACGAGCTGCCGTCCGCGACGGCGATCTATCCCACCCACGGTTTCGGCAGCTTCTGCTCGGCGGCGCCGACCGACGGTGACGCGTCCACGATCGGTGAGGAGCGCGACCGGAACCCGGCGTTGACGCGGGGCGAGCAGGAATACGTCGACGAACTGCTCGCCGGCCTCGCGGCGTTTCCCGCCTACTACGCCCACATGGGCGTCATCAATCGGGCCGGGCCGCCAGCTGCCGACCTCAGCCCCCCGGAACCCGTTGACGCCCAACAACTTCGAAACAGGATCGCGGCGGGTGAGTGGGTGGTCGACCTGCGCAGCCGCACCGCTTTCGCCGCCGGCCATCTCTCCGGCAGCTACGGTTTCGAGCTGTCCGGCTCGTTCGTCAACTACTTGGGCTGGCTGTACACCTGGGGCGCGCCGCTGACCCTGATCGGCGAGGACGCCCGCCAGGTGGCCGACGCGCAACGCGAGTTGGCCCGCATCGGTGTCGACCGGTTGACCGGCAGCGCCACGGGCGACATCCGCGTGCTGGCGGGCGGTGAGAGGTTGCGGAGCTACCGCGTCGCGTCCTTCGAGGAATTGGCCGACGCGCTGGGTAAGGACGGCGTGGCGGTCGTCGACGTGCGCCAGCCCCACGAATTCGCCGGCGGCCACGTGCGCGACGCGGTCAACGTCGCGCTGCACGAACTGCCGGACCGCATCGGCGAGCTCCCCGAAGACCGGGAGCTGTGGATCCATTGCGCCAGCGGATACCGGGCATCCATCGCCGCGGCCCTGCTGGACCGGGAGGGCCGCCGCGTCGTCCTCATCGACGACAACTACGACAACGCCGAAAAGCTGGACCTCACCTCAGGCTGAGCGAAAACCGTTGGCGCTTCGCCACCACGGGTACTGATTACGGCAAGTACCGCCGCTGCCAGGACGGAGGAAACATCATGAGCGCACCCACCGCGGACGCCATCACTTCGAGTCAGCTGCGTGAGCTGCTCGACTCCCCCACCGCGCCCCGAGTTCTCGACGTGCGAACCCCCGCCGAGTTCGAGACGTCCCACATCGCCGGTTCGTACAACGTCCCGCTGGACGTCCTGGACAAGCACGCGAGCGAAGTCGCCGAGCGCCTCGCCGGCGACCGCGACGTCGTGCTGGTGTGCAAGTCCGGGCAACGCTCCACGAAGGCACAGACACTGCTGCGCAACGCCGGGCTGGCGCGCGGACGGGTGCTGGACAACGGCATCGTCGATTGGGAGGGACAGGGGTTTTCGGTCGACCGCGGCACCGAGCGCTGGGACCTCGAACGCCAGGTGCGGCTGGTCGCGGGCTCGGTGGTGCTCACCGCGGTGTTGGGCAGCGTCGCGGTGCCCCGCCTGAAATGGCTGGCCGCCGGGATCGGCGCCGGGCTGACCTACGCCGCGATCTCCGACACCTGCGCGATGGCGACGGCGCTGTCGAAGCTGCCCTACAACCGGGGCGCGAGGGCCGATGCGCGGACGGTGCTGTCCCGGCTGGCCCGCTCGTAGGCGGCGAGTCTCAGCGGCTTTTCGGGGCCGGCTGGCCGTAGAGGGCGACAACGACCGTGCGGTCCAGGCTGTTCTCCGACCACACGCCGATGTTGGTGTTGGCGCAGTCGCGAATGATCGCCATGTCCGCGGGGTTGTAGTACCACTGGTTGACCAACTCCAGGCTGCTGATCGCGA
>NZ_LZKC01000134.1:0-4062 GCF_001672685.1 Mycobacterium sp. E2462 | reverse complement strand
GCTGGCCGCGGCGGTGCGGGCGTGTTCGTCATAGCGACCGCGGGGCACGTCGACCACGGCAAGTCGACGCTGCTGCACCGGCTGACCGGCATGTGGCCGGACCGGCTGGCCGAAGAGCAGCGCCGGGGCCTGACCATCGACCTGGGCTATGCGTGGACCGAACTGGGCGGCCGGCAGCTGGCGTTCGTCGACGTGCCCGGCCACGAGCGTTTCGTCGCCAACATGCTGGCCGGGGTCGGTGCCGTCCCGGCGGTCGTCTTCGTGGTGGCGGCCACCGAGGGGTGGATGCCCCAGTCCGAGGAACACCTGGCGGCCCTCGACGCGCTCGGGGTGCGCCACGGTCTGGTGGTGATCAGCAAGGCCGACCTCGCCGATCCCCGCCCGGCCGTCGCGCAGGTCGGCGAGCGGCTCGCCGGCACCTCCCTCGCGGGCGCGGCCGTCGCCCTCGGCACCGACCTGGACCGGGTGCGTGCGGAGCTGGTGGCGCTGACCGGCCGGCTGCCCGCCCCGGATCCCGGCGCCGACGTGCGACTGTGGATCGACCGCTCCTTCTCCGTGCGCGGCGCGGGGACCGTGGTGACCGGGACGCTCGCGGCCGGCACGGTGCGCGTGGGCGACGAGCTGGAGCTCGCCGGGCGCCGCGTCACCGTCCGCGGGCTGCAGTCGCTGGGCCGCGACGTCGCCGCGGCCGGGCCGGTGGCCCGCGTCGCGCTGAACCTGCGGGGCGTGGATCGCCACGACGTCGGCCGCGGCGACACCGCGCGGACGCCGGGCGCCTGGCTGGACACCACCGAGGTCGACGTCGCGTTGCGGGCCCCGGGCCCGCTGCACCGCCAGCTGGTGCTGCACATCGGCTCAGCGGCCGTCCCGGTGCAGGTGCGCCCGCTCGGGGCGCCGGCGGCGAGGTTGCGGCTGGCGCGGCCGCTGCCACTGCGGGTGGGTGACGTGGGGTTGTTGCGCGACCCCGGCGAGCACCGGATCGCGGCGGGCATCACCGTGCTCGACGTCCGCCCGCCGCCGCTGCGCCGCCGCGGCGCGGCCCGGGTCCGCGCCGCCGAGCTGGCGACGGGCCGCGCGCACCCGCCCGCGTGCGCCCGCGTCGGCGAGTTGCGCGCGATGGGCCTGCCCGCGTACGGGGAGCGGGTGGGCGACTGGGTGGTGGACCCGCAGTGGTGGGAGGCGCGGCGGCGCGACGCCGTCGAGCAGGCACGCCGCTGGGCCGACGACCACGCCATCGCGGCGGGCATGCCGATGGAAACCCTGCGCCGCGGCGTGGGGTTGCCGGCCGCCGAGCTGCTGGCGTCGCTGCTGGCGGGCACCGGCCTGCAGGTGTCCGACGGGCTGGTCCGCGCGCCGGGAGCGGGACTGCCCGCCCGCGTCGAGAAGGCGGTCGGCACCGTCGAGGACTGGCTGGCGGCCGAGCCGTTCCGGGCGCCCGAGGCCGACGAGCTCGCCGAGCTCGGGCTGGGTCCCAAGGAGTTGGCCGCCGCCGTGCGCGCCGGCCGGCTGACGCGGATCGCCGACGGCGTCGTGCTGGGCCCCGACGCGCTGGACCGGGCGGCGGGCGTGCTGGCGACGCTGCGGCAGCCGTTCACCGTCAGCGAGGCCCGCCGCGCGCTGGACACCACCCGCCGGGTCGCGGTCCCGCTGCTGGAGCTGCTCGACGCCCGGCGCGTCACCCGGCGTGGCGCCGACGGCACCCGCACCCTGCGTTAGCCCGCGACGACGGCGGCTTCCGGTGTCACGCGCGAAATGTATTCCAGCTGAGCAAGATTGGCCGCAACGGTGACGAGCGGCTGCGCGTTCTCGACCGTCAGCGCGTCCCCGCGGCTTTCGCCGCGCAGCGCGCGGACGAACTCGCCCGCCAAGGGCGACCCGGGGCCGTCGTCGCGCCCGGCGATCTGCCGTTCCACGAAGTCCAGGTGGCGCTCCAGCACCTCGCGGGTGCCGGGGCAGGCGCCGCCCGGGGGCAGCGTCCTGATGTCGGCGATCAGGTCGGCCGCGATGCGCACCCAGGTGGCGTGGTTGGCCGCCCGCACCACCGGCGTCCGCAGGTGGGCCTCGCTGCCGGTCTCCCGAAGGTATTGCCGCACAGCGTCGTCCACCATCCGGTTGCCCAGCCCCGCCTCGCGGCCGAGGGCCGCGAGCGCGACCGCGTCGCCCGGATGGCGGGTGACGCGCAGCACCGCCGCCCGCAGGTAGCGCAGGTTGACGCGCTGCGCCTCGGCGATGAGCGCCGAGGCCGCGGTGGACGCCCCGCGCGGCCACAGCAGCAGCGAGACGATCAACCCCATGGCGGCGCCCATCGCGACGTCCTCGATGCGCAGCAGGCCCACGCGCCAACCGCTGGGGTCGGTGAGGTTCAGGGTGATCAACAGGCTCAGCGCGCCCATCGCCTGGGCGACGCCGAACGAGAAGAGCCGCGGCAGGTAGGCCGACCCGAACACCGACACGGGCAGCAGCGCCCACAACACCTCGGACCGGGCGCCGACGGCCGCCACCAGCGCCGCGCCCAGCGCGATGCCCAGCGCGGTGCCCACGACGGCCTGCACCACGCGGGTTCTGGTGGACACCGCGCTGCTGCCGAGCACCGTCATGGTGCCCACCACGACCCAGAAGCCGTGCTGCACCGGGTGCAGGTGCGTGACGGCCACGGCCAGCGCCAGGCCGACGCCGGTGCGCAGGCTGTTGTGCGCGGCGACCGACCGCACCCCGAGGAAGCGCGACGGAATCGCTTGCGACGCGGCCGCGGAATCCGGCGCCGGGCGGTCGGTGAGCCCGCTCGGCGGCAGCCGCAGACCCAGCGCCCGGGCCCAGGCGGGCCGGGCGTCGGCGGCCACGGCCGCGGCCACCACCCGGCCCGTCAACCCGATCGTCGTCGTGACCACGCGGCAGGACAGCAGCCGCCGACCGGCCGCAATGGCGGCCGCGTCGTCCGTGGCCTCGAGGATCTGGCGCACGGCGTCGCGGTAGCGCTCCCGCGCCAGCGCCCGCAGCCGCGGCAGCGAGCGGCCGAGGGCGTCGCGGTCCGCCGGCTCGTCAGTTTCGAGCATGGCGGCGCAACGCCGCAAGATGTCGACGGCCGGATCGGCGATCGGCCCCAGCACCGCGCCGGTGTCGGCGTCCACGGTGTCGGACGCCAGCTCGAGGAAGTCGACCACCCGCACCAGCGCGCGGCTACCGGCGCTCAGGCCGACGGGTTGGTAGGCGACGGCCATAAACTCGGCGCGCAGCCCGTCCATCGCCTCGACGACGACGTCGGCCGGGCCGCAGCCCTCGATGCGGTCGGCCAGCACCCGGCACGCCTGCGCGGCCTTGCTGCGCAGGCCGTCGTGGTGGCGCGGCGGGAACAGGTACAGCGCCGCCGGCACGCACACCGCGACGGCGATCAACCAGCCCAGCAGCCGGTCGGCGAGGGATTCCGCCGGGGTGCTGACCGGCCACACGAAGGCCAGCAGGACGGCCCGCTGTCCGGCGGACAGGGTGGCGCTGGCCGCCGCCGCGTACGTCACCGCGGCGCCCAGCGCGAACACGACGGCCACGGCCAGCCAGGGGACGGGCGCGAGCAGGCTGCCGGCGACGATCAGCGGCGTCGCGCCGGCCGCGAGGCCGAGGTAGGCGATTGCGCGCTGACGCCGGTCGCCGGGGAACTCGGTAACCACCAGCAGCCAGATGGAGCCCAGTAGCGCGAACAGCGGCGCCGTCCGGCCGCCCACCAGGGCCAGCGCGATGCCGGCCGCCACCGGGACCATGACCGCGGCCCGCAGCGCGCGGCGCAGCCCGTCGCGCTGCGGGTCCTTGTCGCGCAACCGCTGCAGCAGCGGCCGGATCGGCATGCCTGGATGATAGGGCGGGCCCCGCTAGAGCCGGTCCTTGACCGCGGCGGACAGCCGCGCCCCGTCGGCCTTGCCGGCCGCGATGGCCGTGGCGGCCTTCATGACCAGCCCCATCTGCCGCATCCCGGGCCGCTCGCCGAGCTCCTCGGCGACCTGGGCGATCGCGGTGTCGGCGACGTCGGCCAGCTCCGCCTCGGTCAGCGGGGTCGGCAAGTACTCGTCGATC
>NZ_LZKC01000133.1:0-4691 GCF_001672685.1 Mycobacterium sp. E2462 | reverse complement strand
AGGCGATCCTCGAGTGCGCTGAGCTGCTGGTCGTCGCGCTGGAGACGCCCGCGACGCGGGACGTGTTCGGCAGGCGGGCCGGGAAACGGCTGTGCCGACGGGCATTTGGTCACGACGCGGTGACCCAACCGGGTCTGAAGCTTTACTTGACCCCAAGCTCATGCCGGTTCGACGATGGAGTCTATGCGTCGACTGCTGGGCTCACTGTGCACCGCGGCGTGCGTTGTCCTCGTTTCGCTGGGGTTGGCACCCAGTAGCGCCGCGGCCGGCGCGCCGTGGTTCGCCAACGCGGTTGGCAATGCCACGCAGGTGGTTTCGGTCGTCAGCACCGGTGGCTCGAACGCCACCATGGAGATCTTCCAACGCTCGGGCGCGGGCTGGCAGTCGTTGCGCAGCGGCATTCCGACGCACGTCGGCTCGGCGGGCATGGCCCCGCAGGCCAAGAGCAACGTGCCGGCCACCCCGATGGGGGTGTACAGCCTCGACTCGGCCTTCGGTACGGCGGCGAATCCCGGGACCGGGCTGCCCTACACCCAGGTGGTGGGGCCGAACTACTGGTGGAGCGGCGACGACCACAGCCCCACCTTCAACTCGATGCAGATGTGCCAGAAGGCGCAGTGCCCGTTCAACACCGCCGACAGCGAGAACCTGCAGATCCCGCAGTACAAGCACGCTGTCGTGATGGGGGTCAACAAGAACAAGACCCCGGGTGGGGGCGCCGCGTTCTTCTTTCACACCACCGACGGCAAGCCCACCGAGGGCTGTGTGGCCGTCGACGACGCCCAGCTGGTGTCGATCATGAAGTGGCTGCGCCCCGGCGCGGTCATCGCGATCACCAAGTGACCCGCCGTCAGTCCAGGGCGTGCCCGGGTGTCAGCTTGAAGTCCAACCCCGCCAACGACATCGTCGCCTCGTAGGTGCGGTCGTATCCGGTGGCGCTGATCTTCCAGCCGTCCTCGGTGCGTCGATACGTGTCGCGGTAGAAGGCCGCACCGATGAGCATGAAGTTGAAGTCGGCGACGATCACCCGGTCCTGCAGATACCAGGCGCCGGTGGCCTCGTCGCCGGTGACGGTGATCTCCGGGTGGGTGACCCGGTGCTCGGTGATGACCGCCGGCCCAAGCGATTTGCGCATGTAGTTGACCAGGTCGACGCGGTTGGTGAAGTGGTGTTCCTCGCCCACCGACGAGCCGTAGTCGCCCTGCACGTCGTCGGTCAGCGTGTCGGCGAACTCGTCCCAGCGCTTGGTGTCCAACGCGCGCAGGTAGCGGTATTTGACTTGCTTGACGGCTTCGATATCGGCGAAATCGGCGGCCGGGTCACGGGGGCTCATCTGGTCATTGCAGCACATCGGGGTTGGCGCCGCGCGGGCCGGGCGAGCGTTGCAGGTGCCCGGTGACCATCTCGATCAACGCGCGCCGCTCCCGCTGCCAGTCCACCGGCGCACCGACGATCATCTGCACCAGCACGACGCCCCGCAACGCCGCCCAAATCACCTCGGCCACACCGTCATTCGCGGGGTCCTCGGTGATCAGCCGGCCGAGTTGGGCGACGGCCGCGTTCATCTCGAGCAGGTGGCGCCGCGAGGCCGCGCTCGGGGTGCTGCGGTTCGCTCGCAGGATCTCGAACGCCGCGAGCGACGTCGGGCTGCTGTAGCACGACCACGCGGTGTCGATGACGACCTCGATCCGCTCGGGCAACGGCAGCTCGCTGACGACTGCCGCGGACAGGCTTTCGATCAGCTTGGCCACGCCGTCGTCGACGACGGCCATCAGTAGGCCGTTGCGATCACCGAAGTGGTACTGGATCACCCCCCACGTCACGCCCGCCCGTTCGGCCACGTGCTTGGCGGTGGCCGCGGAGAAGCCCTCCTCGGTGATGCAGCGGACCGTCTCGTCGATGATCCGCGCGCGGGTGTCGTCCCCGCGCTTGCGGGGCGCGCTGGTGCGTCGGGTGGGCGGCGTACGGGTGACACTGGACATTGTTGACTTTATAACATAGTCGGGTCTATTTTTGGGCCGTGGCCCTCTCCCGTTACGCGCGGTTGACGCGTGCGCAGCTCGCCGTCCTGGTCCCCGAACTGCTACTCATCGGCCAGATGATCGATCGTTCCGGAATGGCCTGGTGCATCAGCGCTTTCGGCCGCGACGAGATGGTGCAGATCGCCATCGAGGAGTGGGCGGGCGCCAGCCCCCTCTACACCCGACGCATGCAGCGCGCGCTGCGCTACGAAGGCGTCGACGTGCCGACCATCTTCAAGGGATTGCAGCTCGACATCGGCGCCCCACCGCAATTCATGGATTTCCGCTACACCGTGCACGACCGCTGGCACGGTGAATTCCACCTCGACCACTGCGGCGCGCTGCTCGACGTGGAGCCGATGGGCCCCGACTACGTCTTCGGCATGTGCCACACCATCGAGGACCCGACGTTCGACGCCACCGCGGTGGCGACCAACGCGCGCGCGCAGGTCCGCCCGATCCACCGGCCGCCACGGCAACCGGCCGACCGCCACCCGCACTGCGCGTGGACGGTGATCATCGACGAGTCCTACCCCGAGGCCCAGAGCATTCCGGCGCTCGACATCGTCAGCCGTACCCGCGCCGCCAACTGGCAACTCGACGACATCGACACCTCCGACGAAGGGCGTTGCGACTACTCGGGGCCGCTGCTGAGCGACTTCGACTTCGACGCGTACTCGCATTCGGCGCTGGTGCGCATCGCCGACGAGGTCTGCTTGCAGATGCATCTGCTGTACCTGTCGTTCGCCATCGCGGTGCGCCAGCGCGCGACGGACGAGGCGCAGGCGACCTCCATCTGCACCCGCGGCCTCGTCGGTGTGGCCGGGCTGGCCGCCGAGCGGATCCGGCGTGCGCTGGACCTGCCGGGCGGCCTCGACGGCGTGCGGCAGGTCCTGGAGCTGCACCCGCTGCTCAACCCTGCCGGCTACGTCGTCGCCCACGTGGCCGACAACCGGCTGATGGTCGAGCCGTCACCGGCACACGACGACGGCGCCTGGATCGCCGTGTGCTCACCGGCCTCGGTGCAGCCGCTGCAGGCGATCGCGACCGGGGTCGACCCGCGTGTGGAGGTCCGTGTCGGCGGCACCGACACGGATTGGACCGCCGAATTCGTCGAAAGCGACGCCGCCGCCGGGGAATTGCCAGAAGTGGCGGTCACCAAGGTAAGTGGCGGGTCGACGTTCCAATTCGAACCGAGACGTTCTTTGCCGCTCACCGTCGTCTGAGCCGAATCCACGTTCTGTCAAGGGGTTTGCGGTACCACTTCGGTGACGCAACCGCATCGACCATATACCGATGATGTTGCAACCCATCGGCTTTGGGCGTGTCCACGGCTATCGTTAGCGCTGGCCACCGACCCCTATAGACGAAAGTATTCGCTCTATGTACGACCCACTAGGGTTGTCGATCGGGACCACGAACCTGGTCGCTGCGCGTGATGGAAGCCCACCGGTTACCCGCCGGTCGGTGCTTACCCTTTATCCGCACTGTGCTCCGAAAGTTGGTGCACTCGAGGATACTTCGTACCTCGCCGAATCCGGCGTGCTGATGCGCAATTTCGTCGAGCGCATCGGTGACTCGGTCGCGTTGGTATCGGCGGACGGGTCGGCACACGAGCCCGAGTTGCTCACCGTCGAGGCGCTGGACGCGATGGTGGTGGCCGCCGGGGCGGACGCGGCCAGCTCGGAGATCGCGATCGCGGTGCCCGCGTACTGGAAACCCAGCACGGTGCAGGCGCTGCGCGACGGTCTGCGCACCCACTTGGGATTCGTTCGAAGCGGCATGGCGCCGCGCTTGATGTCGGACGCCATCGCGTCGCTGACCGCGGTGAAGGCCGACCTCGGCCTGCCCGCCGAGGGTGTCGTGGCGCTGATGGACTTCGGGGGCGGCGGCACGTCCGCCACGCTGGTCAACGTCGCCGGTGACTTCGAATTAGTCAGCGCCACAATGCGTTACGGGGCGTTCTCAGGAGACGAGATCGACCAGGAACTACTGCTGCGGATGTTCGAGGAGCGCGGTCGGGGCAGTGGCCTGGACCCGGCCAGCACGGCCGCCGTCGGCCAGCTCACCGAGCTCCGGGAGCAGTGCCGGGCGGCCAAGGAGCGGCTGTCGGACGAGGTCGTCACCGAGATCACCGCCGAGCTCGGCGGGCGCACGTGCAGCCTGACGCTGCGCCGAGACGACCTCGAAGACATGATCTCGGACCGGCTGACCGGTTTCATCTACGCCTTCGACGACATGCTGGTGCGTAACCGCCGGAACTGGTCGGACCTGGCCGCGGTGGTCATGGTGGGCGGCGGCGCGCGGATACCACTGATCACCGAACGACTTTCGATACACGGCCGCACCGAGCTGCTCACCCCGGCGGAGCCCGCCGCGGCCGCGGCCTGCGGAGCGCTGGCCCTGGCGGCCCGCGGGGGAGAGCTCAGCCTGCGGACGCGCACGTCGATCGGGTTGCTCGCGGCGGCCAACGCCGCCGGCGACGTGGTGGACCTGGGCGCGGGCACCAGCACCTGGGGCGGCGCGCTCGGCGCCGCGGCGGGCAGCTGCGACGCCGGGCTCGCCGCGGTGACGCTCGGCCGGTGCGGCGCCGGGATGGCCGGACGGTCCGACGACAGCGACACCAGCGCCGCCGCGGCGGCGCCGCCGCCACCCCCGCCCGCACGCCGC
>NZ_LZKC01000132.1:0-1004 GCF_001672685.1 Mycobacterium sp. E2462 | reverse complement strand
CGCGGCATGACGAGTCACACCGTGGTGCGAGCGAATTTCTCCAGGAGGTCGGCGGTGTTCTGCACGCTGTCGGCGGGCTTGGTCATGTGGCTGGCGATCTGCCGGGCGCGCACCGCGTAATCCGGCGCCAGCACCCGGCGCAGGTCGGCGGTGAGGGTTTTCCGGGTCGTCGCCGAAAAGCGCCGCGTCGTCCCGACTTTCAAGCGTTTGAGCTGCGCTCCCCAAATGGTCTGGTTGGCGTCCATGGACAGGATCACGGTGGGAACGCCCGCGCGCATGCTGGCGGCCGTGGTGCCTGAACCGCCGTGGTGGACGACCGCGCGGCAGACCGGGAAGATCGCCGCGTAATTGACCGCTCCCACCACCTTCACGTGCTCGAAAGACGGCGCACTGCTGAAATCGCTGTAGCCGGCGCAGATCAACGCCCGCTCCCCCAGCTCGGCGCACGCGGCGCCGATCATTTCCACCGTCGCGGCCGGGGATGCCACGGGCATGCTGCCGAATCCGAAACAGATCGGCGGGGTACCGGCGGCAATCCACGACGCGACCTCGTCATCGGCGCCGGTGGCCAGCTGCATCGTCAACGTGCCGACGAACGGTCGCTGGTCACGCCAGTCGGCCCACTCGTCGGCCAAGCCCGGGAAGCACACCTCGTCGTAGGCCTGAATTTCCAGCGACCGCCGTTCGATGATTCGCCGGGGCGACGGCCCCGTCGCCTTCGGCAGACCCAGCTCGCGGCGTTGGGCGTCCTCGACCTTCTTGTTCAGGCGCCAACAGAACCAGTCGAACCCCACCATCGACGACCGCGCCAATGGCGCGGGAAGCAAAGACACCACCTGCCCGTTGGGCCGCATCGGGACGTGGTGCAGGGTGGCCAACGGGAGGTCGTAATACTCGGCAACGTTCGCTGCGGGTTCCTGGTAGCTCTGGCCAGCGAAGATCAGGTCAGCCCCGTCGGCCAGGGAAAGCAGCGTCGTGTTCATGTGGCGCCAGCATTGGTCGCT
>NZ_LZKC01000131.1:0-21084 GCF_001672685.1 Mycobacterium sp. E2462 | reverse complement strand
CCCTGGTGTGACCTATTGGCCTCTTGACGCAGTTCAACAAGTGGTCTCCGGCAGAGCGTGCGCAGTGCCGATTCAGCTGCGGTGACCTGTCCCTTCCGCTGACACGCGGACAGTTGGATATTTGGCTGTCGCAGGAAGCCGGTTTTGCCGGCACGGAATGGCAGCTCGGCCTTTTGGTGAAGATTGCCGGTCCAGTGGATCGCGATGCGCTGGAGCGGGCGATTTCCCAGGCGGTGGCGGAGGCCGAACCGGGCCGGGTCTCGTTCTTCGAAGAGGACGGCCAGGTCGTGCAGCGGCCGGTCGACTATCCCGACGTTGAGCTCGGCTTCTACGACGTGACGGCCTCGGCGGATCCGGTCGAGGAAGTGCGCCGGACGGCGTCGTCGATCCAGCGCACCCCGATGGCGTTGAACGGTCAGCTGTTCAAATTCGTGTTGTTCCAGACGCAGTCCGACGAATTTTATTTGTTCGGCTGCTGCCACCACATCGCCATTGACGGATTGGGAATGGCGTTGGTGTGCCGCCGGGTCGCCACCATCTATTCCGCAATGGTGGCGGGCAAGCCGATTCCCGACGCATATTTCGGTTCGGCCCGCGACTTGGTGAATCTGGAATCGGAATACGAGGCGTCCGCCGATTATCAAGAAGACCAGGCGTACTGGAGCGAGCACCTTCCGCCGGACAGCGCGCCCGCCCACCGGCCGTCCGACGCCGTGAGCGAGCGCGACCACTACTCGCCGTCGGCCTCGATCCAGCTCGACCCGTCCGTGGTGAACCGCATCAAGCAGCTGTCCAAGGTGTTGGGCATCCGCCGGTTCTCGGTCACCACCGCGGCCTGCGCCCTGCTGGTCCGCGCCTGGTCGGGCAGCGGCTCGCAGGTGGCGCTCGACTTTCCGGTCAGCCGGCGCGTGCGTCAAGAGTCCAAGACGCTGCCCGGCATGCTCGCCGGCGTGGTGCCCCTGGTGCTGTCGACCGAACCGCAGACGACGGTCGCCGAATTCTGCAAGCACGTCGATATTCGTATTCGAGAGTTGTTGCAGCACCAACGTTTTCCCGTTCACATTCTCGAGGGCGACGGGCTGCGGCAGGCCGCGAGCCGCGTCGGCATCAACTTCATTCCGTCCCGGCTCACGCTGGACCTCGCCGGCTCTCCCGCCACCGCGAGCTACACGAACCACGGCCCGGTGGGCCACTTCGGCCTGTTCTTCCTCGGGGCCGGTGACCAACTCTTCCTGAGCACCGCGGGACCCGGCCAGCCGTTCGCGAACTTCGGCGTCGCCGACCTCGCCGAACGCCTGCAGCAGATCCTGGCCGAGATGACCGCCGACCCCGAACGGGCGTTGGCCTCCGTCGACCTGCTCAAGGCCGACGAACCGGCCCAGCTCGACGCGTGGGCCAACCGGGCGGCGCTGCAGGAGCCGGACGCCCCGTGGGTGTCCATCCCCGAAGCGTTCGCGGAGCACGTCGACGCCACCCCCGATGCGCAGGCGCTGACCTTCGCGGGGCGGACGCTGACCTACCGGGAACTCGACGAGGCCGCGAACCGGCTGGCGCACCACCTGGCGGGCCACGGCGTTGGGCCCGGAAACTGTGTGGCGCTGTTGTTCCCGCGATGCGCCGACGCGATCATCGCGATGCTCGCCGTGCTCAAGACCGGGGCGGCGTACGTGCCGGTCGACCCGGCGCATTCCGGGTCGCGCATGGAGTTCGTGCTGTCCGACGCCGCGCCCAGCGCCGTCATCACCTCGGCGGACCTGCGCTCGCGGCTCGATGGGCGCGACCTGCTGGTGGTCGACGTGCACGACCCCGCCGTCGAGGCGCAATCCAGCGACCCGCTGCCGGCGCCCGATCCCCGTAACGTCGCCTACGTCATCTACACCTCCGGGACGACTGGCACCCCCAAGGGCGTGGCTATTGCCCACCACAACGTCGCCTGGCTGATCGAGTCCCTCGACGCGGGGCTGCCGCCGGGACGGGTGTGGACCCAGTGTCACTCCTCGGCGTTCGACTTCTCGGTGTGGGAGATCTTCGGTGCGCTGCTGCGCGGCCGTCGGCTCCTGGTGGTGCCCGAGTCGGTGGCCGCCAACCCCGAGGACTTCCACGCCCTGCTGGTCGCGGAGCAGGTCAGCGTGCTGACCCAGACGCCGTCGGCGGTCGCGATGCTGTCGGCCGAGGGGCTGGAGTCGACCGCGCTGGTGGTCGCCGGCGAGGCGTGCCCCACCGAGGTCGTCGACAAGTGGGCCGCACCCGGCCGCACGATGATCGACGCCTACGGCCCGACCGAGACGACGGTGTGCGCGACCATGAGCACGCCGCTGACGCCGGGTTCCGCGGTGGTGCCGATCGGTGCGCCGATCGCCGGCGCCGCGGTGTTCGTGCTGGACAAGTGGCTGCAGCCGGTTCCGGCCGGGGTGGTCGGGGAGCTTTACCTGTCCGGCCGCGGCGTCGGGATCGGTTACGTCGGCCGCGCCGGTCTGACCGCGTCGCGCTTCGTCCCCAACCCGTTCGGTGGGCCGGGGGCCCGGATGTACCGCACCGGCGACCTGGTGTGCTGGGGTCCCGACGGGCAGCTGCAGTACCTGGGTCGCGTCGACGAGCAGGTCAAGATCCGCGGTTACCGCATCGAGCTGGGCGAAATCCAGTCCGCACTGTTGAGTCTGGACGGCGTCGACCAAGCCGCCGTGATCGCGCGCGAGGACCGTCCCGGGGACAAGCGGCTGGTCGGGTACATCACCGGCACCGCCGACCCGGCGGAGCTGCGCACCGCCCTGGCCGACCGCGTGCCGCCGTATATGGTGCCCGCCGCCATCGTGGTGTTGGACGCGATCCCGCTGACCGCCAACGGCAAGCTCGACAAGCGTGCGCTGCCCGCGCCGGAGTACTCCGCCGGCGAGTACCGCGCCCCCGCCGACGCGGTCGAGGAGATCCTGGCCGACATCTACGCACAGGTCCTCGGCATGGAGCGGGTGGGCGTCGACGACTCGTTCTTCGACCTGGGCGGCGACAGCATCCTGTCGATGCAAGTGGTGGCCCGGGCCCGCGCGGCCGGGGTGATCTGCCGGCCGCGCGACGTGTTCGTCGAGCAGACCGTGGCCCGCCTGGCGCGGGTGTCCGAGGTGGCCGCCGAGGGCGAGCTGGGCGCCGCCGACGAGGGCCTCGGGCCCGTCGTCGCGACGCCGATCATGCGCTGGCTGGCCGGCATCGAGGGGCCGGTCGAGCAGTTCAACCAGACGATGGTGCTCGCCGCCCCGGCCGGGGTGAGCGAATCCGACGTGACGGTGCTGCTGCAGGCGCTGCTGGACCGGCACGCCATGCTGCGGGTGCGGGTCGACGACGACGGCGTCGGCGGCTGGTCGCTGCAGGTGCCCGACGCCGGCTCGGTGCGGGCCGCCGACCTGCTGCAGTCGGTCGAGGCGTTGTCGGACGAGGCGCTGGTGGCCGCGCGGGCGCGGCTCAACCCCAGCAACGGCGTGATGCTCAGCCCCGTGTGGGCGACGTCGACCAACCAGCTGGCGTTGATCATCCACCACCTGTCGGTGGACGGGGTGTCGTGGCGCACGCTGCTGGAAGACCTGAACATCGCCTGGGCGCAACACCACAACGGCCAGCCGATCGAATTGCCGTTGCCCGGAACGTCTTTCGCCCGCTGGTCGTCGGTGTTGGAGGACTACGCGCGTCGCCCCGAGGTGGCCGAGCTGGCCGAGCGGTGGCGACAGGTCGCCGCGACCCCCGCCGTGCTGCCGGCGGTGCGTCCGGACCAGGACACCTACGAAACCGCGGAGCAGCTGGCTGTTTCTCTCGACCCCGAGACCACGCGCCTGCTGCTGGGCGAGGTGCCCGCGGCGTTCCACGCCGGCGTGCAAGACATCCTGTTGATCGCGTTCGGCCTGGCGTTCACCGAATTGCTGGGCACCCGCACGCCGATCGGCATCGACGTGGAGGGCCACGGGCGGCACGAGGAACTGGCGTCGCGGGTGGACCTGTCCCGCACGGTCGGATGGTTCACCGCCAAATACCCGGTGGCGGTGAAGATCAACGGGCGGCTCGACTGGTCGCAGGTCGTCGCCGGCGACGGCGCGCTGGGCGCAATCGTCAAGGACGCCAAGGAACAACTGCGCGCGCTGCCCGATGCGGTCACCTACGGGCTGCTGCGCTACCTCAACCCCGACGTCGACCTGGGCGGCGCCGACCCGGTCATCGGGTTCAACTACCTCGGCCGGTTGGGCGCGGGCGCCGACCTTTCCGACGAGATGTGGCGCATCGGGACAGACAGCCTGGCCGTCAGCGCCGTGGCGACGGCCGTCCCCATGCCGTTGGCGCACACGGTGGAACTCAACGCCGGCACGATGGACACCGACGCGGGTCCGCAACTGCACGCCAACTGGAGCTGGGCGCCGTCGGCGTTGACGCGCGAGCAGGTCACCCGGTTGAGCCAGCTGTGGTTCGAGGCGCTCGCGGGGATCTGCGACCACGTCCGCGGTGGCGGTGGCGGTCTGACGCCGTCGGACATCGCCCCGGCCCGGCTCGACCAGCAGCAGATCGACGCACTGTGCGCGCAACACCAGGTCGCCGACGTGTTGCCGCTGACCCCGGTTCAGCAAGGGTTGTTGTTCCACACCAGTTTTGGGCAGGGCAGCGACGACCTGTACGCCGTGCAACTGGGCATCACGGTCACCGGTGCGCTCGACGCGCAGCGGCTGCGTGAGGCCGTGCAGAGCGCCGTCAACCGCCACCCCAACCTGGCCGCGCGGTTCCTGGAGGACTTCGGCGAGCCTGTGCAGGTCATTCCCGCCGATCCCCAGATCGCTTGGCACACCTACGAATTGGCTGCCGACGACGGCGTCGACGAACGGGTCGAACAGATCGCCGCGGCCGAGCGCACCGCCGTGTGCGAGTTGGCCACCCAGCCGACCTTCCGCGCCGCGCTGATCCGCACCGGCGCCGACCGGCACCGCTTCTTGCTGACCATCCACCACATCGTGGTCGACGGGTGGTCGCTGCCGGTGCTGTTGCAGGACGTGTTCGCCAGCTACTACGGTCAGCGGTTGCCCGCGCCGCCGGCGTACCGCAATTACCTGACGTGGCTTGCCAATCAGGACCACGCCGCCGCGCGGGCGGCGTGGGGCGAGGCGCTCGCCGGGTTCGAGGCACCCACGCTGGTGGCCCCGCCCGGCAAAGCGGGACGACGCGGCGTCGCCGCCTACACGGTGTCCGCGGACACCACGCGCGCGGTGGGCGAGTTGGCGCGGGCGTGCCGCACCACCGTCAGCACGGTGCTGCAGGCCGGTTGGGCGCAACTGCTGATGTGGCTGACCGGCCAGCACGACGTGGCGTTCGGCACCGCGGTGTCGGGGCGCCCGACGGAGCTGCCGGGCGCGGACGCGATGGTGGGTCTGCTGATCAACACCGTGCCGGTGCGCGCCAACATCGCCGCGGCCGGCACCGTCGCCGACTTGCTGGAGCAGGTGCAGCATTTCCACAACGAGACGCTCGAGCACGAGCACCTGGCGCTCAACGAGATGCACCGCGCGACCGGGCACGACCAGCTGTTCGACACGCTGTTCCTCTACGAGAACTACCCGATCGACGCGGGCGCGCTGCTCGGGGTCAACGAGTTGGCCGTCACCGACTTCAGCAGCCGCGAATTCAACCACTACCCGCTGTCGGTGGTGGTGACGCCGGGTCACGAGCTGAGCCTGCGGGTCGAGTACGACACCGAGGTGTTCGACGCCGCCGACGTCGAGAGGCTTGTCGAGCGGTTGCGCCAGGTGTGGGCGGCGATGAGCGTCGATGCGGCGCAACGGTTGTCGGCGATCGATCTGCTGGACGCGGCCGAGCATCAGCGGCTCGACGAGTGGGGAAACCGGGCGGTGCTCACCCAGCCCGCCGGCCCCCACGAATCCATCCCAGAGCTGCTGGCCGCCCAGGTGGCCCGCGCGCCGGAGGCGGTCGCGATCAGCTGCGGCGACCGGTCGCTGACCTACCGCGAGCTCGAGGAGTCGGCAACTCGCTTGGCGCACTTGCTGATTGGCCAGGGCGCCGGCCCCGGGGAGCGCGTCGCGGTGGTGCTGCCGCGCTCGGCCGAGGCGATCGTCGCCATTTTCGCGGTGCTCAAGACCGGCGCCGCCTACGTGCCGATCGACCCGAGCGTGCCCGCCGCGCGCATGGAATTCGTGCTCGGCGATTCCGCGCCGGTCGCGGCGGTGAGCAACGCCGACGTGCGGTCGCGCCTCGACGGATTCGACCTGCTGATCGTCGACTACGACGACCCGGCCGTGCACGCGCAATCCACCGAGCCGCTGCCGATTCCGGCCGCGGACAACATCGCCTACATCATCTACACGTCCGGCACGACCGGCACCCCCAAAGGCGTGGCCATCCCGCACCGCAACGTCACCCAATTGCTCGAGTCGCTGGACGCCCAGCTCGGGCTGGGACAGGTGTGGACGCAATGCCACTCGCTGGCCTTCGACTTCTCGGTGTGGGAGGTCTTCGGTTCGCTGCTGTACGGCGGGCGTCTGGTCGTGGTGCCCGACGCGGTGGTGCGGTCGCCAGAAGAGTTGCACGCCTTGCTCGTTCGCGAACAGGTGAGCGTGCTCAGCCAGACCCCGTCGGCGTTCTACGCGCTGCAGAGCGCGGACGCGCTGGCGCCCGAGCTGGGTCAGCAGTTGAAGCTGCAGACCGTCGTGTTCGGTGGCGAGGCGCTCGAGCCGCAGCGGCTGTCCACCTGGCTGCACGCCCACCCCGGCTTCCCCCGGATGATCAACATGTACGGCATCACGGAGACGACGGTGCACGCCTCGTTCCGCGAAATCGTGCAGGCCGACATCGACGACAACTCCAGCCCCATCGGCATCCCGCTGGCCCACCTGGGCTTCTTCGTGCTCGACGGCTGGCTGCGCCAGGTGCCGGCGGGCGTGGTCGGGGAGCTGTACGTCGCCGGCGGCGGCCTGGCCGCCGGGTATGTCGGCCGCTCCGGGTTGGCGGCGTCCCGCTTCGTGGCCTGCCCCTTCGGCGGCCCGGGGGACCGGATGTACCGCACCGGTGACCTGGTCCGCTGGGGTGCCGACGGCCAGCTGCAGTACCTGGGCCGCGCCGACGAGCAGGTGAAGATCCGCGGCTACCGCATCGAGCTCGGCGAGGTGCAGGCGGCCCTGGCGGGGCTGGCCGGCGTCGACCAGGCCGCAGTGATCGCCCGCGAGGACCGACCGGGCGACAAGCGCCTCGTCGGCTACGTCACCGGGACCGCCGACCCGGCCGAGGTGCGCGCGCGGCTGGGCGAGACCCTGCCGCCGTACATGGTGCCGGCCGCCGTCGTGGTGCTCGAGGTGCTGCCCCTGACGGTCAACGGCAAGCTCGACAGCCGGGCCCTGCCGGCGCCCGAGTACTCCGACGTCGACCGCTACCGCGCCCCCGCGGACGCGGTCGAGGAGATTCTCGCCGGTATCTACGCCCAGGTGCTGGGCGTCGAGCGGGTGGGCGTCGACGACTCGTTCTTCGACCTCGGCGGCGACAGCATCCTGTCGATGCAGGTGGTGGCCCGGGCCCGTGCGGCCGGGGTGATCTGCCGGCCGCGTGACGTGTTCGTCGAGCAAACGGTGTCGCGGCTGGCCCGCGTCGCCACGTTGGGCACCGGCGACGACGGCGTGGTCGACGAGGGAACCGGTCCGGTGGTCGCCACCCCGATCATCAGGTGGCTGGCCGCCATGGAGGGCCCCGTCGAGCAGTTCAACCAGAGCATGGTGGTGCAGGCGCCCGCCGGGGTCGGCGAGGAGGACGTCCTCGCCGTGCTGCAGGCGTTGCTGGACCGGCACGCCATGCTGCGGTTGCGCGTCGACGACGACGGCGCCGGCGGTTGGTCGCTGGACGTTCCCGAGGCCGGAACGGTGCAGGCCAGCGGATGCCTGCAGACGGTCGAGGCGCTGTCCGAGGACGCGCTCGTCGCCGCGCGGACCCGCTTGGACCCCGCCGCCGGCGTGATGCTGAGCGCCGTCTGGGCGTCCGGGACCAACCAGCTCGGCCTGATCCTGCACCACCTGGCGGTCGACGGTGTGTCGTGGCGAATCCTGTTGGAAGACCTCAACATCGCCTGGGCTCAGCACCACACCGGGCAGCTGGTGGAGCTGCCGGCCGGTGGCACGTCGTTTGCCCGGTGGTCGTCGCTGCTCGAGCAGCACGCCAAGCGCGCCGACGTCGTCGCTCATGCCGAGGCGTGGCGGCAGGTCGCCGCGACGCCGGCGGTGCTGCCCGCCGCGCGGCCCGAGGACACCTACGTCACCGCGGGTCAGCTGTCGGTGTCGCTGGACGTCGACACCACCCGTTTGCTGTTGGGGGAGGTGCCCGCCGCGTTCCACGCCGGCGTGCAGGACATCCTGCTGATCGCCTTCGGCCTCGCGTGGACGCAGTTCGTGGGCACGAACGCGCCGATCGCCATCGACGTGGAGGGCCACGGGCGCAACGAGGAGCTCGGGCCGCACGTGGACCTGTCGCGCACGGTCGGCTGGTTCACCAGCAAATACCCGGTCGCGCTGCGCGTCGGCGGCCTCTCCTGGGGCCAAGTCGTCGCTGGTGAGGACGGGCTGGGCGCGGTGGTCAAGGACGCCAAGGAGCAGCTGCGGAGCCTGCCCGACGGCCTGACCTACGGGCTGTTGCGCTACCTCAACCCCGACGTGGACCTCGGCGGGGCCGACCCCGCCATCGGGTTCAACTACCTGGGCCGGTTGGGCGGCGGCGCCGCGGAGCTCTCGGAGGAGCTGTGGCGGCTCAGCCAGGACAGCCTGCAGATGGCCGGAGCCGCGTCGGTGGTGGCGGTGCCGCTGCCGCACACCGTCGAGCTCAACGCCGGCACCATGGACACCGAGGCCGGCCCGCACCTGCAGGCCAACTGGACCTGGGCCACCTCCGCGCTCAGCGACAAGCAGATCGGCCGGCTCAGCGAGCTGTGGTTCGACGCGCTGGCCGGGATCTGCAACCACGTGCGCAGCGGTGGCGGCGGGTTGACACCGTCCGACGTCGCGCCGGCGCGCCTGACGCAGGCCGACATCGACGACATGCAGCAGCGCTACCCGGTGGCCGACGTGCTGCCGCTGACCCCGCTGCAGCAGGGGCTGCTGTTCCACACCGGGACGGCCCACGGCAGCGACGACCTGTACGCGGTGCAGCTCGACATCACCGTGACCGGGGAGCTGGACGCCGACCGGCTGCGTCAAGCCGTGCAGACCGTCGTCAACCGGCAACCGCACATCGTCGCCCACTTCACCGACGAATTCGGCGAGCCGGTACAGATCCTCGCCGCCGAGCCGCAGCTGGCGTGGCAGTACCTCGAGCTCACCGGCGACGACGTCGAGGCGCAGGTCGAGCAGTTCAGCGCCGGCGAGCGCGCCGCCGTGTGCGACCTGGCGGGCCAGCCGCCCTTCCGGGCGGCGCTGCTGCGCACGGCGGACGCGGGCTACCGGTTCGTGTTGACCAACCACCACATCGTGCTCGACGGGTGGTCCAAGCCGCTGCTCCTGCAGGAGATCTTCGCCAGCTACTACGGGGTGCGGCTGCCCGCGCCGGTGCCGTATCGCAGCTTCATCGCCTGGCTCGCCGAACAGAACCGCGAGGCGGCCCAGGCGGCGTGGCGTGAGGTGTTCGCCGGATTCGACACTCCGACCCTGGTGGGCCCGTCCGGCCGGCTACGGCTGGGCGCGCGGGGCGTCGCCGAGTTCACCGTGTCCGAGGACACCACGCGGGCGCTGGGCGAGCTGGCCAGGTCGTGCAGCACCACCGTGAGCACCGTGCTGCAGGCCGCCTGGGCGCAGCTGTTGATGTGGCTGACCGGTCAACACGACGTCGCGTTCGGCACGGCGGTGTCCGGTCGCCCGACCGAGCTGGCGGGCTCGGACTCGATGGTCGGCCTGCTGATCAACACGGTCCCCGTGCGGGCCAGCATCGGCGCGGAGACCACCATCGCCGACCTGCTCAACCAGCTGCAGGGCGCCTACAGCGACACGCTGGATCACCAGCATTTGGCACTGAACGATATCCATCGTGTAACGGGACATGACCAACTTTTCGACACAATGTTCGTGTACGAGAACTATCCGCTCGATTCCGCCGCATTATCGGCCGTCGGCGAGTTGACTATTAACCGGTTCACGAACCGCGAATACAACCATTACCCGCTTTCGGTGCAAGCCGTGCCCGGCCAAGAACTGGGGCTGCGCGTCGAATTCGACACGGACGTGTTCGACGCGCAGAGGATCGAACGTCTAGTTGAGCGGCTAAAACGGGTATTGGTAGCCATGACCGCAGATGTGGAGGAGCAGTCATGACCGTCGGTGCAGGACGGCGATTGTTGTCGATCGATTTGCTGGATGGCGGCGAGCACGACCGGCTCGACGAGTGGGGTAACCGGTCAGTGCTGACCGCCCCGCCGGCCAAGCCCGTGTCGATCCCGAGCATGTTCGCGGCGCAGGTGACACGGGCGCCGGAGGCGCCCGCGCTGACCTTCGACGGCCGGACGATGACGTATCGCGAGCTCGACGAGGCGGCGAACCGGCTGGCGCATTTGCTGGCCGACCAGGGCGCGGGCCCCGGTCGCTGCGTCGCGCTGCTGTTCTCCCGCTCGGCCGACGCGATCGTGGCCATCCTGGCGGTCCTCAAGAGCGGGGCGGCCTACCTGCCGATCGACCCGGCGCTGCCGGCGGCCCGGATGGAGTTCATGCTGGGCGACGCCGAGCCGATCGCCGTTGTCACCACGGCGGGCCTGCGGTCCCGGCTGGACGGCACCGACCTGCCGATCGTCGACGTCGCCGACCCCGCGATCGAGGAGCAGCCGAGCACCGCGCTGCCCGGCCCGGCGGCCGACGACCTCGCGTATGTGATCTACACCTCGGGCACCACCGGGGTTCCCAAGGGCGTCGCGGTCACGCACCGCAACGTGGCCTCGCTGCTGGCCTCTCTACCCGCCGGGCTGTCGTCTCGCCCCGCCCAGGTGTGGTCGCAGTGGCACTCGCTGGTGTTCGACGTCTCGGTGTGGGAGATCTGGGGCGCGCTGCTGCACGGCGGCCGCTTGGTCGTCGTCCCCGAATCCGTGGCCGGCTCTCCGGAAGACCTGCACGATTTGCTGGTCGCCGAGCAGGTGACCGTGCTGCACCAGACCCCCTCGGCCGTCGGCATGCTGTCCTCGGAGGGCCTGGAGGCGACGGCGTTGGTGGTGGCCGGCGAGGCCTGCCCCGCCGAGGTCGTGGACCGGTGGGCGCCGGGCCGCGTGATGATCAACGCCTACGGCCCGACCGAGGCCACCGTCTACGCGGCCATGAGCACGCCGCTGAGCGCGGAGAACGGCGCGCCCCCGATCGGTTCGCCGGTTCCCGGCGCCGCGCTGTTCGTGCTGGACAAGTGGCTGCGCCCGGCCCCCGAAGGCGTCGTGGGAGAGCTGTACGTGGCCGGCCGCGGCGTGGCGACGGGGTATGCCCGCCGCGCCGGGCTGACCGCGTCGCGTTTCGTGGCGTGCCCGTTCGGCGCGCCCGGCGGTCGGATGTATCGCACCGGCGACCTGGTCCGGTGGGGCACCGACGGGCAACTGCAGTACCTCGGCCGCGCTGACGAGCAGGTCAAGATTCGCGGCTACCGCATTGAGCTGGGGGAGATCCAGTCCGCGCTGGCGGCGCTCGAGGGCGTCACCCAGGCGGCGGTGATCGCGCGCGAGGACCGTCCCGGTGACAAGCGGCTGGTCGGCTACATCACCGGCACCGCGGACCCGGCCGAGGTTCGCGCCCAACTGGCCGAGAAGCTGCCGTCGTACATGGTGCCGGCCGCGGTGGTGGTGCTCGAGACGCTGCCCCTGACGGTCAACGGCAAGCTCGACAAGCGGGCGTTGCCTGCGCCCGAATACCAGAAGCGGGCCGGCCAGTACCGCGCCCCGGCGACCCCCACCGAGGAGACCCTGGCCGCCATCTACGCCCAGGTGCTGGGCGTGGAGCGGGTCGGCGTGGACGACTCGTTCTTCGACCTCGGCGGCGACAGCATCCTGTCCATGCAGGTGGTGGCCCGGGCCCGGGCGGCCGGCGTGATGTGCCGCCCTCGTGACGTGTTCGTCGAGCAGACCGTGGCCCGGCTGGCCCGGGTGGCCGGCGTCGTCGACGACTCGGAGAACCTGGTCGACGAGGGGATCGGTCCGGTGGTGGCCACGCCGATCATGCGGTGGCTGCAGACCGTCGACGGGCCCGTCGACCAGTTCAACCAGACCATGGTGCTGTCCGCCCCGAGCGGTGTGACCCAGGACGACGTCCACGTGGTACTGCAGGCCCTGCTGGACCGGCACGCCATGCTGCGGTTGCGGGTCGACGACGACGGCGCCGGTGGATGGGCCCTGCAGGCGCCCGAGGCCGGCTCCGTGCACGCCGCGGAGTGCGTGGACACCGTCGAGACGCTGTCGGACGACGCGCTGGTCGCGGCCCGGTCGCGGCTCAACCCGGCCGCCGGGGTGATGCTGAGCGCGGTGTGGGCGTCCTCGACGAACCAGTTGGCGCTGATCATCCACCACCTGGCGGTGGACGGGGTGTCGTGGCGGACCCTGCTCGAGGACCTCAACATCGCGTGGGCGCAGCACCACAGCGGGCAGCCGGTCGCGCTGCCGACCGGCGGGACGTCTTTTGCCCGGTGGTCGACCCTGCTGCAGGAGCACGCCGGCCGTCCCGAGGTGGTCGCGCTGGCCGAGCGGTGGCGTCAGGTCGAGGCAACCCCGGCCGCGTTGCCGGCGGTGCGCCCCGACCAGGACACCTACGTCACCGCCGAGCAGCTGTCCGTGGCGCTGGACGTCGAGACCACCCGGCAACTGCTGGGCGAGGTGCCCGCGGCGTTCCGGGCCGGCGTGCAGGACATCCTGCTGATCGCCTTCGGCCTGGCCTGGACCCAGTTCAAGGGCGCCGACACGCCGCTGGGTGTCGACGTGGAGGGCCACGGCCGCCACGAGGAGCTCGGCTCGCACGTCGACCTGTCGCGCACCGTGGGGTGGTTCACCACGAAGTACCCCGTCGCGCTGAGCATCGACGGGCTGGATTGGGACCAGGTGGTCGCCGGTGCGGCGCCGCTGGGCGCCCTGATCAAGAACGCCAAGGAGCAGCTGCGGGCCCTGCCCGACGGCCTGACGTACGGCGTTCTGCGCTACCTCAACGACGACGTCGAACTGGGCGCGTCGGACCCGGCCGTCGGGTTCAACTACCTCGGCCGGCTGGGCGCTGCCGCCGACCTGCCCGGCGAGCTGTGGCGGCTCGACCCGGACAGCCTGTCGCTGTCCGGAGCGGCCGCGGCCGTGCCGATGCCGCTGATGCACACCCTCGACCTCAACGCCGGGACCATGGACACCGAGTCCGGGCCGAACCTGCACGCCAACTGGACCTGGGCGCCGTCGGCGCTGGACCGCGAGCAGGTCACCCGGCTCAGCGAGCTGTGGTTCGAGGCGCTGGCCGGGATCTGCGCCCACGTGCGGGGCGGCGGCGGCGGGCTGACCCCGTCCGACATCGCGCCCGCGCGGCTGAACCAGCAGCAGATCGACGCGCTGGCCGCCGAGCATCAGATCGCCGACATCCTGCCGCTGACTCCGCTGCAGCAGGGCCTGCTGTTCCACGCCAGCTTCGCCCAGGACCCGGGCGACGACGTCTACGCCGTGCAGCTGGGCATCACCGTGACCGGCGCTCTGGACCAGCACCGGTTGCGCGACGCCGTGCACACCGTCGTCAGCCGGCACCCCAACCTGGCGGCCCGGTTCTGCCCGCAGTTCGGCGAGCCGGTGCAGGTCATCCCGGCCGACCCGGTCTCGGCGTGGCGCTACATCGAGCTGGGGGGCGAGGACCTCGACCCCGATGAGAAGGTCGAGCAGCTGTGCGCGGCCGAACGCGCCGCGGTCAGCGACCTGGCGCACCGGCCGGCCTTCCGCGCCGCCCTGATCCGCACCGCCGACGACCGGCACCGCTTCGTGCTGACCAACCACCACATCGTCATGGACGGCTGGTCGCTGCCGATCCTGCTGCGCGAGATCCTGTCGCACTACTACGGCGAGCAGCTGCCCGCCCCCGCTACCTACCGCAGCTACCTGACCTGGCTGGCCAGCCAGGACCGGGCCGCCGCGCAGGCGGCGTGGAGCGAGGTGCTCGCCGGTTTCGACACGCCTACCCTGGTCGGCCCGCCGGCCCGACTGGGCCTCGGCCGGCGCGGCGTGGAGTCCTACCGGATGTCCGCCGAGCACACCCGCGCTCTCGGCGAGCTGGCCCGCGCCTGCCACACCACCGTGAACACGGTGCTGCAGGCCGGCTGGGCGCAGCTGTTGATGAGGTTGACCGGTCAGCACGACGTCGCCTTCGGCACCGCCGTGTCCGGGCGGCCCGCCGACCTCATCGGCGCCGAATCGATGATCGGCCTGTTGATCAACACGGTGCCCGTGCGGGCCAGCGTCGGCGCGGGCAGCACCGTCGCCGACCTGCTCAGCCAGCTGCAGCAGCACCACAACGACACGCTGGACCACGAGCACCTGGCGTTGAGCGACATCCACCGCGTCACCGGGCACGACCAGCTGTTCGACACCCTGTTCCTGTACGAGAACTACCCGATCGACACCAGCGTGCCGCTGGGCTTCCACGAACTGGCCATCACCGACGTCAGCAACCGCGAGTACAACCACTACCCGCTCTCGGTGATGGCGTTGCCGGGCCGCGAGCTGGGCCTGCGGGTGGAATACGACACCGAGGTGTTCGACGCCGCCGGCATCGAGACGATCATCGAGCGATTCCAGCGCCTGCTCGCGGACCTGACCGCCGACCCGGCCGGCCGCTTGATCGCCATGGACGTGGTCGACGAGCGCGAACACGCCCAGCTGGATCAGTGGGGCAACCGGTCGGTGCTCACCGCGCCCGCCGGCGCGGCGTCGTCGATCCCGGAGCTGTTCGCCGCTCAGGTGGCGAAGACCCCCGATGCTCCCGCGCTGGCGTTCGACGGCCGCTCGATGACCTATCGGCAGCTGGACGAGGCCGCCAACAGGTTGGCCCATCTGCTGGCCGGGCGGGGCGCCGGGCCGGGGGAGCGGATCGCGCTGTTGTCCCCCCGCTCGGACAAGGCGATCGTCTCGATCGTGGCGGTGCTCAAGACCGGCGCGGCGTACGTGCCGATCGACCCGGCGCTGCCCGCCGCGCGCATCGAGTTCCTGCTCGAGGACGCGGCTCCGGTCGCGGTGGTCACCACCGCGGAGTTGGGCGCCCGCCTGGACGGCGCCACCGTCGTCGACGTCGACGACCCGGCCCTGCACACGCAGCCCAGCACCCCGTTGCCGGCGCCCGCCGCCGACGACCTGGCCTACCTCATCTATACGTCGGGCACCACCGGCGTGCCGAAGGGCGTCGCGGTCACGCACCGCAACGTCGCCCAGCTGCTGCAGTCGCTGCACGCCGCGCTGCCGGAGGGCGGCACGTGGGCGCAGTGGCACTCACTGGTGTTCGACGTCTCGGTGCACGAGATCTGGGGTGCGCTGCTGCACGGCGCCCGCCTGGTGGTCGTGCCCGAGTCGGTCGCGGCCGCGCCCGACGAGTTGCACGAGCTGCTGGTCGCCGAGCAGGTGACCGTGCTGCACCAGACCCCGTCGGCGGTCGGGATGCTCTCGCCGGAGGGCCTGGACGCCATGGCGTTGGTGGTGGCCGGCGAGGCCTGCTCGGTCGAGGTCGTGGACCGGTGGGCGCCGGGCCGCGTGATGATCAATGCCTACGGCCCGACCGAAGGCACCGTCTACGCGGCCATGAGTGCGCCGCTGCAGGCGGGCACCGGTTCCGCCCCGATCGGCGCCCCGGTTCCGCAGGGCGCGCTGTTCGTCCTGGACAAGTGGCTGCGGCCGGCGCCCGCCGGCGTGGTCGGCGAGCTGTACATCGCCGGTCGCGGCGTGGCCACCGGATACGCGCGCCGCGCCGGCCTGACCGCGTCCCGCTTCGTGGAGTGCCCCTTCGGCGCGCCCGGCGGCCGGATGTACCGGACCGGTGACCTGGTGCGCTGGGACTCCGAGGGCCAGCTGCACTACCTGGGCCGCGTCGACGAGCAGGTCAAGATCCGCGGCTACCGCATCGAGTTGGGCGAGATCCAGGCGGCCATGGCCGGCCTCGACGGGGTGGACCAGGCGGCGGTGATCGCCCGCGAAGACCGCCCTGGCGACAAGCGGCTCGTCGGCTACATCACCGGCACCGACGAGCCCGCCGACGTGCGGGCGCAGCTGAGCGGGTTGCTCCCGGCGTACATGGTGCCGGCTGCGGTGCTGGTGCTCGAGGCGCTGCCGCTGACGGTCAACGGGAAGCTGGACAGGCGCGCCCTGCCCGCCCCGGAGTACCAGAAGCGCGGCGGCGAATACCACGCGCCGGAGAACGAGACCGAGGAAATCCTGGCCGGCGTCTTCGGCCGGGTGCTCGGTATCGATCGGGTTTCGGTGGAGGACTCCTTCTTCGAGCTCGGTGGGGACTCGCTGTCGGCCATGCGGGTGATCGCCGAGATCAACACCGCCGCGGACGCCGCCCTGTCGGTGCGCACCCTGTTCGACGCGCAGTCCGTCCGGGCCCTGAGCCAGCGGCTCAACGACGGCGGTGACGGGGCCGGCGCGGCCGGTCCGGGCTTCGCCGCGGTGCACGGCGCCGACGCCAAGGAGGTGTACGCCCGCGACCTGACGCTCGACAAGTTCCTCGACGAGACGACGCTCGCCACGGCGCCCACCCTGCCCGGCCCGAGCGCAGAGGTGCGGACGGTGCTGTTGACCGGTGCGACCGGCTTCCTGGGCCGCTACCTGCTCCTGGAATGGCTCGAGCAGCTGGAGCTGGTCGACGGGACGCTGATCTGCCTGGTGCGTGCCAAGTCCGACGAGGACGCG
The DNA here is from genome assembly GCF_001672685.1 of Mycobacterium sp. E2462. Classification (NCBI taxonomy): domain Bacteria; kingdom Bacillati; phylum Actinomycetota; class Actinomycetes; order Mycobacteriales; family Mycobacteriaceae; genus Mycobacterium; species Mycobacterium sp. E2462. The sequence goes on along the minus strand of NZ_LZKC01000131.1, from coordinate 4,205 downwards.
ATGCGGCGCCTGGAGAAGACGTTCGACACCGGCGACCCGGACCTGCTGCGGCACTTCCACGAGCTGGCGAAGGATCACCTGCAGGTGGTCGCGGGCGATAAGGGACAGGCCAACCTCGGCCTGGACGAAGCCACCTGGCAGCGGCTGGCCGACACCGTCGACCTGATCGTCGACTCCGCGGCCGTCGTCAACGGTGTGCTGCCCTACGCCGAGCTGTTCACCCCCAATGTGGGGGGCACCGCTGAGCTCATCCGGTTGGCGCTCACCACCCGGATGAAGCCCTACGCGTACGTCTCGACGTCGGACGTGGGCCGCCAGATCGAGCCGTCGGCGTTCACCGAGGACGCCGACATCCGGGAGATCAGTGCGACTCGGGTCATCGACGGCAGCTACGCCAACGGCTACGGCAACAGCAAGTGGGCCGGTGAGGTGCTGCTGCGGGAGGCGCACGACCTGTGTGGCCTGCCGGTGTCGGTGTTCCGCTCCGACATGATCCTCACCGACACCCGGTTCGCCGGGCAGCTCAACGTCGCGGATGTGTTCACGCGGATGATCCTGAGCGTGGTCGCCACCGGGACGGCGCCCAAGTCGTTCTACCGGCTCGACGACGACGGCAACCGCCAGCGCGCGCACTTCGACGCCCTGCCGGTCGAGTTCGTCGCCGAGGCCGTCGCGACCCTGGGCGCTCAGGTCGTCGAAGGGTTCGAGACCTACCACGTCATGAACCCGCACGACGACGGCATCGGCCTGGACCAGTTCGTCGACTGGCTGATCGAGGCCGGTTACCCGATCGAGCGGGTCGACGACTTCGGCGAGTGGCTGCAGCGGTTCGAGGCCGGGCTGCGGGCGCTGCCGGATCACCAGCGGCAGAACTCGGTGATGCAGATGCTGCTGCTCTTGCTGCAGGACCCCAAGAACCTGCAGCCGGCCGAGCCCGCCCACGGGTCGTTCGCGCCGACCGACCGCTTCCGTGCCGCCGTGCAGGAAGCCAAGCTCGGACCGGACAACGACATTCCGCACATCACCGCCCCGGTGATCGTCAAGTATGTGACGGATCTGCAGCTCCTCGGGTTGCTGTAAGTCCAGCTGCCGGTCGGGCGCGCCTCACGGAACCGCGCCCGGCTGCGCACGCCCCGATACCGCCGCCGGCGTACCGCAGGTTGTGGTAACCGGCTAAGTCAGTACCTGCGGTATGCCCAAAGTTCATCTGCTTAAACAGCGGCTATTTTTCTCGGAAAGTTTTGTTCAATCGGTCTGTTTTGTCGGCCATTCTTTTGCGCTGCGTTGGGTGTCGGGTTCCGGTTTCCCGCGCCGGCTCTACGCCGCCGAATGGCGTGTCTCCACTAGCGACGCACGCCATTTCTTCTGCCGGCGCGAATCGCCGTCAGAACAACGGCGACCTAGCTCCTGCGGCCCGTCCACCGCACCGCTGGAAAGGCGTCGTTTGACAACGCCTTGGGACGCCCCGGCAGGGCGGTTGCCGAACCCAGGGGCTGCGGCCGGGGTCGGGTGTGCGGACTAGGCGGGCCGGGTAGTCAGACGGTGCCGTTCAGCCCACGAAAGGCCCACACGATGACTACAGCGCGCGTGCCCGCTCTGCCGCCCGAGGAGGCGAAGGCCGCCGCCGACGAAGCCGCCGTGCCCAATTACATGGCCGAGCTCTGCATTTTTCAGGTGCTGCTCAACCACCCGCCGCTGGCCCGGGCGATCAACGACCTGCTCGCCACCATGCTGTGGCACGGCACCCTGGATCCGCGGTTGCGCGAACTGGTGATCATGCGGATCGGCTGGCTCACCGCCTGCGACTACGAATGGACGCAGCACTGGCGCGTCGCCACGCGGCTGGGGGTCAGCGAGGCCGACCTGCTGGGCGTGCGGGACTGGGCGACCTACGACGGCTTCGGCGCTGCTGAACGGGCGGTGCTCGCCGCCACCGATGACGTGGTGCGCCAGGGCGCGGTCAGCGCGACCAGCTGGGCGGCGTGCGAGCGCGAACTGGGCGGTGCCACAACGGTTCTCGTCGAGTTGGTCACCGCCATCAGTGCGTGGCGCATGGTCGCTTCGATCCTGCGAAGTCTCGACGTGCCGCTGGAGGACGGTGTCCCGAGTTGGCCGCCGGACGGCCAGGGGCCGCGCGTCGGATCCCAAAGTCATTGACTTGCCAGTCGATAACTCCTAGCGTCCTGCGGATGCGGACCAGGGTCGCCGATATGCTCGGCGTCGAATTCCCGATATGCGCCTTCAGCCATTGCCGTGACGTGGTTGCGGCCGTGACCAACGCCGGTGGTTTAGGGGTCCTCGGGGCCGTCGCGCACAGCCCCAAGCGCCTCGACAGCGAGTTGACCTGGATTTCGGAGCAGACCGGCGGCAAGCCCTACGGGGTCGACCTGCTGCTGCCGCCCAAGTACGTGGGCGCCGACGCGGGTGGCATCGACGCCACGCAGGCCCGCACCATGTTGCCCGACGAGCACCGCGCCTTCGTCGACGACCTGCTGACCCGCTACGGCGTCACCGCGCCGCCCGCGCCGCCGCGGGCGTCGGCGGGCGGGCTCAACATCTCGCCCAAGGGCTACGAGCCGCTGCTGGAGGTCGCGTTCGCCCACGACATCCGGCTGATCGCCAGCGCGCTCGGGCCGCCGCCGGCCGACCTCGTGACGCGCGCCCACGACCACGACGTCCTGGTGGCCGCCCTGGCCGGGACCACGCGCCACGCCCAACGCCACGCGGCGGCCGGCGTCGATCTGGTCATCGCGCAAGGCACCGAGGCCGGGGGTCACACGGGCGAGGTGTCCACGATGGTGCTGGTCCCGGAGGTGGTGGACGCGGTGGCGCCGACGCCGGTGCTGGCCGCCGGCGGGATCGCCCGCGGCCGCCAGATCGCCGCGGCGCTCGCCCTGGGCGCCGAGGGCGTGTGGTGTGGGTCGGTCTGGCTGACCACCGAGGAAGCCGAGACGGCGCCCGTCGTCAAGGAAAAGTTCCTGGCGGCCAGCTCGTCCGACACGGTGCGGTCCCGGTCGATGACCGGCAAACCGGCGCGGATGCTGCGCACCGCCTGGACCGAGGAGTGGGAACGCGCCGAGAACCCCGATCCGCTGGGGATGCCGCTGCAAACCGCGCTGGTCACCGAGCCGCAGGTGCGCATCAACGCCGCGGCGGCGCACCCCGACGCCAAGGCCCGCGAGCTGGCCACCTACTTCGTCGGGCAGGTGGTCGGTTCGCTCGACCGGGTACGGCCGACCCGGGCGGTGGTGCTCGACATGGTGGAGGAGTTCATCGACACCCTCGGGCGGCTCGAGGGCCTCGCCGACTGAGGTAACCCGCCCCGCTAGCTGGCCGAACGCTGTGCACTTTCCGGGCGTAAACGTAAAGATCGCGACACACCGGCGCGGAGATTTGACCATGTCAGGGGCGTCGTGCATGATCGGTCGGGTAAGCACCTCGTTAGGTGAGGCGTCTACACGAATACAGGCCACTGACCCCGAACGTCGAAAGACGCCCCGGGTCAGGACAGCTCCTCCCGGCTTAAGGGTTGAGCCCAGGTGGCTTCCGGATTGTCGGACACGTCGTGTGGTGCCGAAGCTCTGACGAGAGGGGTGCGGTTTCTCCGACTGTGGTCGGGTTTCTGCTCCTTTTGCTGCGCATGGATCGTGCGGAACAGTCGCACGGCCGCGACCGCGAGGAGGTGAGGGACAGATGAGTTCTAACGACAGTCCGGACCGAAGTCCGAACGGCGTCTCGTCCCGATCCGATCTTTCGGAGCGACCCTCTTCCTGAGCGCTCGCAACGCAAACCGCTTGAGCGGCTGAGCGTTTCAAGATCGGAACCGGCACGGGGCCTCGACACGTCAGTCCAGGTAGTTCTCGTTGCCAATCCTGCACAGGAGACGATCATGACCGCAGCTCTGTACGACGAAGTGGTGACCCTAACCCCCGTCCCCACCCTGACGGTGGTGCGCGACACCGACACCGTCGCCGAAACCTTCGCCCCGACGATCCAGACGGCCCCCACCAAGGCCACCCCCCGTGCCGACGCCGCGCCGTTCGGCTTGGGCGGCGACCCGCTGGTCGACGGTGCCGCCCGGCTGCTGACCATCGGCATGCGCCACGTCTACGCGGCGCTCTGGCGAGTCGGCGTGCTCGACGTCCAGGCGTAACTCCCATGGAGTGCGACCAACGCTTCGTGGGGCCCCAAGGGGCTACCCGGCC
>NZ_LZKC01000130.1:0-12247 GCF_001672685.1 Mycobacterium sp. E2462 | reverse complement strand
CGGGTTGGCGGATCGACAGCACCGCCAGGAACCGCGCGTCACCCCCCGGCTCCACGACCCGGCCGGCCCGCGCGGCGAAGACGGCGGTGGACAGCCGGTCGGCGATGCCGACCTGACACTCGGCGCCGGCGCCCGAGCTGACGGCCACCGCGTCGGTCAGCCGTTCGGCGGCGTCGGCCTCGGATCCGAAATAGCGGGCCGCCCCGCGCACCGGCAACACCATCAGCCCGGGCCGCAGCACCTCGGCGCGCGGCACCAGGTCGTCGACGGCGGCGACGACCGATTCGAAGAAGCGGGCGTCACGGTCCGCGTCGGCGGTCACGACGTGCAACTGCGGGCACCGCGCCGCCGCCTCCCGGCGCCGCAACCCCCGCCGCACCCCGGCCGCGCGGGCCGGCCGGGTCGTGGAGCCGGGGGGTGACGCGCGGTTCCTGGCGGTGCTGTCGATCCGCCAACTGGCCACCGAGCCGAGCCTGTGCGGCCCGGGTCGCGAGGAACTCACGGACCTGTTGTGGCGCATGGGGATTCGCACTATCGGGCAGTTCGCGGCCCTGTCGCGCGGCGACGTGGCGTCCAGGTTCGGCGCCGACGGGGTGGCCGCGCATCGGTTGGCCCGCGGCGAACCCGAGCGCGGCCCCTCCGGGCGGGAGCCGCCGGAGGAGCTCGAGGCCGTGCTGGACTGCGACCCGCCGATCGACCGGGTGGACGCCGCGGCCTTCGCCGGGCGCTCGCTGGCCGCCACGCTGCATCAGGCGCTGATGGCGGCCGGTGTCGGGTGCACCCGGCTGGCCATTCACGCCGTCACCGCGAACGGCGAAGAGCTGCACCGGGTGTGGCGGTGCGCCGAGCCGCTCACCGAGGACGCCACCGCCGACCGGGTGCGTTGGCAGCTGGACGGATGGCTGAGCAACCGCAAGGTCCAGGACCGCCCGTCGGCCCCGGTGACGCTGCTGCGGTTGCAGGCGGTGGAGGTGGTGTCGGCGGGGGCGCTGCAGTTGCCGCTGTGGGGCGGCCTGGGGGAGGAGGACCGGCTGCGGGCCCGCCGGGCGCTGGTGCGGGTGCAGGGCCTGCTGGGCCCGGAGGCCGTGCAGGTGCCGGTGCTGTCCGGCGGCCGCGGGCCGGCCGAGCGCATCACGTTGACGCCGCTGGGCGACGAGCCGGTGCCGCGGGCCGACCCGGCGTTGCCGTGGCCCGGCCAGCTGCCCGATCCGTCGCCGGCCGTGCTGCTCGACGACCCCGTGGAATTGCTGGACGGCCAGGGGGATCCGGTACGGGTGACCAACCGGGGGCTGTTCTCCGCCGACCCGGTGCGGATGGTCGGCGGCGTCCCGGGCCGCGGCGAGCGGCTGCGGTGGTGGGCCGGGCCGTGGCCGGTCGACGAGCGGTGGTGGGACCCGGGCTCCGGCGCGGCGGGGCGTACCGCCCGCGCCCAGGTCTTGCTCGAGGACGAGCGCGCGTTCCTGCTGTGCTACCGCCAGCGGCGCTGGTATCTCGAGGGCGGTTACGAATGACGAAGTCCCTCAACGTAATCGACCCGACGCAACGCCTCGGGCGTCAGATCCTTCAACGAGGCGTACCCGTCGACGGCCATGATCAGGTCCGCCTCGGCCAGCAGCGAGCGCAACACGTGCACCACGCCGTCGACGCCGCCCAGGGCCAGGCCGTAGGCGTAGGGCCGGCCGATCCCCACTGCGGTGGCCCCCATCGCAAGGGCCTTGATGACGTCGGCGCCGCTGCGCACCCCCGAGTCGAACAACACCGGCAATCCGTCGGCCGCCTCGACCACCCCGGGCAGGCAGTCCAGCGTGGGCAGGCCGCCGTTGGCCTGCCGGCCGCCGTGGTTCGAACAGTAAATGCCGTCGGCGCCAAGGTCTTTCGCGCGGCGCGCGTCGTCGGGGTGGCAGATGCCCTTGACCATCAGCGGCAGGCTGGTCTGCCCGCGCAGCCACTCCAGGTCCGACCACCGGAACGGCCCGCCGAAGATCGGCAGCTTGCGCACCGCCGCCTCGGTGGCGTCCTCGCCCGGTTGCAGGCCGGCGCGAAAGACCGGATCGCTGGTGTAGTTGGCCAGGCAGCCGCTGGGGACCTGCGGGTAGTTCCCGCCGCTCAGGTCGCGGGGCCGCCAGCCGGTGACCCAGGTGTCCAGGGTGACGGCGATGCCCTTGAACCCGGCCGCCTCGGCCCGGTGCACCAGGCTGGCGGCCATCTCGCGGTCCGGCGGCGTGTACAGCTGGAAAAAGGCCGGCGTATCGCCCAATTCGGCGGCCAGCTCCTCCATCGGGTCGGCCGTCAGCGTCCCCACGAAGAACGGCACGCCGGTGCGCGTGGAGGCCCGCACGCACGCCAGGTCGCCGTGGCCGTCCTGGGCGCACACCCCGATGACGCCGATAGGCGCCAAGAAGATCGGCGAGGGCAGCCGCACGCCGAACAGCTCGATCGACAGGTCCCGCTCGTCGGGGGCGATGCCCATCCGCGGGTACAGGCCCCAGCGTTTGAAGGCCGCACAGTTGGCGCGCTGGGTGTGCTCGTCACCGGCGCCGCCGGCCACATAACCCAGCACCTTGGGTGTCATGGCCGCCGCCGCCTTGGCCTCCAATTCCTCGAAGCGGATGGGGTAGGGCGGCTGGTTACCGTGCAGCGATTGGTCGTACAGCTCGGTCTGATAATCGGCGAAGGTCGGCATGGCCCGCAGGTACCCGGCGGCCGGTCGGCCAAACTACCCGTCGGCCAGCCCGCGGGCGAAGGGCCCGACCCGCTCGATGAACCGGTCGAAGAAGGCGGCCGCATCGACGTCGACGCCGATCAGCGCGTTGGGTTCGCGCCGCCCCGACCAGTCGGTCACCGTCATGGCGCGGGTCAGGGTGCCGGTCAGCTCGATGCCCACGGTGGCCGGCCGCGTCACCACCAGCTCCGGATCCAGCGCGACGGCCGCGGCCAGCGGGTCGTGCAGGTGTGCCTGGTAGCCGTGGCCGATCTCGTGATAGGCCTCCAGGTAGAACCGCATCGCGTCCTCGATCACCCGGATCAGCGGATTGGAGGCCGTCGACCGGGTGCCGGGCGCGTCCCGCTCCGACAGCGGGGCACCCGCGGTGGACCCCGCGGCGGTCGCCAGCCGCGCCAGGTGGTCCGGGGTCATGGCCACCTTGCGGGTCAGGTCCAGCCCGCACAGAATCGGAAGCTCTTGCGGCCCAGCCCCTTCGGCCGGTGCGGTCCAGGCCGCCAAGACCTCGGCCGCCGCCTCGGGGTCGACGCTGATGTTCCACTCCGCCACCGCGGTCGTGTTGCCGCGGTGGTCATAGGAGCCGCCCATGATCACCAACCGGCGCACCAGCCGGGGCAGCGCGGGCTCGGCACGCAACGCCAGCGCCAGGTTGGTCAACGGGCCGGTCGCCACCCCGATGAGCTCACCCGGGTGTGCGCGCGCGGCGCGCACCCAGGCCGCCGCCGAGTCGTAGTCGGTGAGCGGGCGCGCGCCCGGCGGCAGATCGGCGTAGCCCAATCCCCTGGGGCCGTGGACTTTCGAGGGCAACCGCAGCGGCCCGGTCAGGGTTTCGCCGGACCCCTTGGACACCGGGATCTCGGTGGCCCGGCACAGCTCCAGAAGGCCCAGGTTATTCTCGCAGACCTGGTCGACCCCCACGTTGCCGCCGGTCGAGGCGATGCCGACGACCTCGGCTTCGGGGCTGGCCAGCAGGTACATCAACGCCAGGGCGTCGTCCACGCCGGTGTCCACGTCGACGAACACGGGAGAGGTCATTGCGTCAAAGATACCGAGGGCGCTCTAGGCTGGCATGATGCCAACGACGTCAGAGCCCCCCGAGGGAACGGATCTCGCGCCGCACTTCGACGACGTGCAGGCCCACTACGACTTGTCGGACGACTTCTTTCGGCTCTTCCTCGACCCCACCCAGACTTACAGCTGCGCCTACTTCGAGCGCGAGGACATGACGCTGGAAGAGGCGCAGATCGCCAAGATCGACCTGGCGTTGGGAAAGCTCGGGCTGCGCCCGGGTATGACGTTGCTCGACGTCGGCTGCGGCTGGGGCGCCACCATGATGCGCGCGGTCGAGAAGTACGACGTGAACGTCGTCGGCCTCACCCTGAGCCGCAACCAGGCGAATCACGTCGAGGGGCTGATCGCGCAGTCGCAAAGCCCGCGCGACATCCGGATCCTGCTTCAGGGCTGGGAGCAGTTCGACGAGCCCGTCGACCGCATCGTCAGCATCGGCGCCTTCGAGCACTTCGGGCACGAACGCTACGACGCGTTCTTCGACCTGGCCTATCGCCTGCTGCCCGACGACGGCGTCATGCTGTTGCACACCATCACCGGCCTGCACCCCCTGGAGATGGCCGAACGCGGCATGCCGCTGTCGTTCACCTTCGCCCGGTTCATCAAATTCATTGTCACCGAGATCTTTCCGGGCGGGCGGCTGCCATCGATACCGATGGTCAAAGAACACGCCACCGCGCACGGGTTCACCGTGAGCCGCGTCCAGTCGCTGCAGCCCCACTACGCCAAGACGCTCGACATCTGGGCCGCCGCACTGCAGGCCCACCGCGACGAGGCCATCGCGGTGCAGTCCGAGGAAGTCTACGAGCGCTACATGAAATACCTGACCGGTTGTGCCGACGCGTTCCGGATCGGCTACATCGACGTCGATCAGTTCACGCTGGAGAAGTAACTACCAGTGCACCCCGGGCACCAGCCGGGCCAGCCGCTTCACCGGCCGGGGCGCGCGGATGCCGCGCGTCACCGCCCGCACGGGCCGCCGCGGCCTGCGGCGCGGCTCGGGGCGTGGCGCCGCCGGGGCCTCGGGTTCGTCCGCCGGGTGCGGGGCGAGCCCGCGCGCGGCGGCGGAATCGGGATAACCGAGGTACAGCTGGTGCAGTACCCGCCGAGACGTTTTGGGCGCGAAGTAATTTCCCGCCTCGGCGAGGGTGCCGAGCGGGGTGTCGATGCGGGCCGGCTTCTCCACCAGCCCGCGCACCACCATGGCCGCGGCCCGTTCGGGGCTGATCGCGGGCACGGGGTTGAGCCGGTGTGACGGCGCGATCATCGGGGTCGCGACCAGGGGCATGTGGATGTTGGTGAACGTGATGTGGTCCGACAGCGTCTCGGAGGCCACCACGTCGGAGAACGCGTCCAGCGCCGCCTTGGTGGGCAGGTACGAGCTGTACTTGGGGTTGCGGGCCTGCACGCCGGCGCTGGACACGTTGACGACGTGGCCGAACCGGCGTTCGCGCCAGTGCGGCAACAGGGCCAGCACCATGCGGACCGCGCCGAAGTAGTTGACCGCCATCACGCGCTCGTAGTCGTGTAGCCGGTCGGTCGAGTTGACCACCGAGCGGCGGATCGACCGGCCCGCGTTGTTGACCAGGTAGTCGACGTGCTCGAAGCGGCCCAGGATGTCCTTGATGGTGTGCTCGACCGACGCCGAGTCGGTGACGTCGCAGGTGAAGGCGTGCGCGTCGCCACCCTTGGCGCGGATCTCGGCGACCAGCTGGTCCAGCGCCGCGCCGTTGCGCGCCAAGGCGAACACGGTGCCGCCGCGCTCGGCGATGGCGATCGCCGACGCCCGGCCGATGCCGCTCGAGGCGCCGGTGACGATGACGTGCCGGCCGCGCAGCGCCCCCGCCGGGTCGTCACGCCGGGCACGGTCGGGGTCGAGGTGCTCGGCCCAGTAGCGCCACAGCTTGGGCGCGTAACCGGCGAACTCGGGCACCGCAATACCGGTGCCGCGCAGTGCGTCTCGCGTGTGGTCGTTGACGAACGTGGGCGCCAGGTCCACGACGTCGAAGATCTCGGCGGGAATGCCCAGCTGGGTGGCGGCCATGTTGCGCAGCACCCGGGCGCGCCCCCGGACATTGAGGACCGGCGCGGCCACCGCGCGGGGCAGCGAACCGCGCAGCGGCGGCAACCCGGCCGCCCGGGCGACGCCCCGGTAAATGCCGCGCAGCCCGATCGTCTTTTCGGCCGTTAGGTGGAAGGCCTGCCCGTCGCGGCCCGGCGCGTGCAGCAGCGCGACCAGCGCGTCTACCACGTAATCGACGGGCACGATGTTGGTGCGCCCGGTGTCCGGCAACAGGATCGGCGTCAGCGACGGCAGCGCCGCCAGCTTGGCCAGCACGCCGAAGAAGTAGTACGGCCCGTCGACCTTGTCCATCTCGCCGGTCACCGAGTCGCCGACGACCACGGCCGGGCGATACACGCGGTAGCGCAACCCGGGTGCCGAGCGCACCAGCAGTTCGGCCTCGAACTTGGTCTGGTGATACGGGGTCGGCAGCTCCTGGCCTACGTCGAAGTCGTCCTCGGTGTACTCGCCGGGGAAGTCACCGGCCACGGCGATCGACGACACGTGGTGCAGGGTGGCGTCCAGGCGCCGCGTCAAGGCGATCACCGCGCGGGTGCCCTCGACGTTGGCGGCGCGCTGCTCGGCCTCCCCGGCGGTGATGTCGTAGATCGCCGCGCAGTGCACCACGTGGTCGACATCGCCGAGCTCGGCCAGGGCCTCGTCGCTCAGCTGCAACTCGGGCAGCTCCCCGATGAGCGGGCGGGCGCGCTCACCCCAGGCCGCGGCCAGCCGTTCGAAGCGGCCGAGCGACCGCCGCCGCACCAGCACCCACACCTCGGCGTCGGGCCGCGTGGCCAGCAACCGGGACACGACGCGGCGACCGATAAACCCGGTACCGCCGGTAACGACATACCGCATGCAGACATCGTGGCGGCTGCCGACCGCGCGCGTCAACCGCGAAATCGCCGAACCCGCGGATCAGTTGTGGAAGTCGCGGATGCCGTCCCAGTCCACCAGCGTCCAGCCGGTCATCGGGTTGCCGCTGAGCACGACGCGGCCCGTGTTCGGCAGCGGGTGGCTGGTCATCAGGCTGTCCCTGACGTTCTTGGCGTTGAGCAGCGTCCACACCTCGATGGCGTACAGATGCGAGAACACCACCGGGTTGTTGTGGCCGCTGTAGTAGATCTTGTTGACCGCCGCGGTGAACCGGTCGTTGAATTCCTTGCCGGTGCTCGACCCGGGGATGCTGTCGCCGACGTCACCCTTGAGCCAATTCGCCGGCGCCACCATGTACGTCGACGCGGCCATCGATTCCGGCTTGCCGTTGAACCAGCCCGCGTTGATCTCCTGCAGGCCCTGCACCACCTCGACCTGCTTGCCGAGCTCGGCGGCCAGCGGGGCGGCGGTCTGCTGCGCCCGGGTCATCGGGGACGCGTAGACGCTGTCGAAGTCCTTGCGGCCGAATTGATGTGCGACCTGCTCGGCCTGGCCCTTGCCCTGCGCGGTGAGGCCGGGGCCCGGGATGTCGGTGTCGATGATGCCGCTGGCGTTGGCCTCGGACTGGCCGTGCCGGATGAACGTCAGCGTGATGCTGCGCGCCTGCGGCGCTCCCGAGCCGCAACCGGCGACGAGCACCGTCGCGGCGAGCGCCACGAGCGCGACCAGCGGCGTCGTGCAAGCTCCTGCGATCCTTCTGCGCGTGGGCATGCCGAATAGCCTGCCCTGCCGACGCCGTCGGTGGGAAGGGTTTGCAATGGTTGGGGGAGAAAATCCTCGAAAGGAGCCTGCAATGGCGATTGACCCGAGTGCCGTCGGCGCGGTGACCGAACCCGTCGTGTTCGAATGGACCGACCGGGACACGTTGCTCTACGCGCTCGGCGTCGGGGCCGGCCTGGACGACCTGGCGTTCACCACCGAGAACAGCCACGACATTCCCCAACAGGTGCTCCCGACGTACGCGGTGATCTGCTGCCCCGCCTTCGGGGCGGCCGGCCTGGTGGGTTCGTTCAACTGGGCGATGCTGTTGCACGGCTCGCAGAGCATCCGGCTGCACGCGCCGCTGCCGCCGGCGGGGAAGCTGTCGGTGGTCACCGAGGTCGCCGACATCCAGGACAAGGGCGAGGGCAAGAACGCGATCTTGGTGCTGCGCGGCCGCGGCACCGACCCGGGCTCCGAGCAGCTCATCGCCGAGACGCTGACCACGCTGGTCATCCGGGGGGAGGGCGGCTTCGGGGGGTCGCCGGGCCAGCGGCCGATCGCCCCGGAGTTCCCGGACCGCGAGCCCGACGCGCGGATCCCGCTGCCCACCCGCGAGGACCAGGCGCTGATCTACCGGCTCTCCGGTGACCGCAACCCGCTGCACAGCGACCCCTGGTTCGCCCGGGAGCTGGCCGGCTTCCCCAAGCCGATCCTGCACGGCCTGTGCAGCTACGGCGTCGCCGGCCGAGCGTTGGTCGCCGAGCTGGGTGGGGGCACCGCCGCGAACGTCACCTCGATCGCGTCGCGATTCACCTCGCCGGTGTTCCCCGGGGAGACGCTGACGACGCTGATCTGGCGCACCGAGCCGGGCAAGGCCGTGTTCCGGACCGAGGCGTCCGGAGCCGACGGCGGCGACGCGCGGGTGGTGCTCGACGACGGCGCGGTGGAGTACGTCTACGGCTGAGCCGGGGCTCAGCCGTCGCGGGCCTCGAGTTCGGCCGCCAGCCGGTCGGTGAACTCCGCGGCCCGCGCCGGGCTGTCCAGGGCGTAGCGCGCGGCGGTGGGCCGGTCGCCATCGTCGTTGTGCCGCACCACGATCGGCACGCCGTCCGCGCGCACCGCGTCGAACGCGTCCTCGTCGGTGATGTCGTCACCGAGGTAGACCGGCGTCAGCGCGCCGCTGTGTCGATGGCCGCGACCCGCCTCAGTCCGCTCCGCGGCGCTCGCGATCCCCGCGGAGCCGGCCGTACGCAGGTGCTCGATCACCCAGCGCAGCGTCTTGCCCTTGTCCCAGTCCAGGTCCGGGCGCAGCTCGATGACCTCGCGGCCGGTGGTGACCCGCAGCTCGTCGCGGCGGCCCGCCGCCCGCACCGCGGCCGCCACCTCACCAACCCGGTCGCGTGCGGCGTTGCGGTAGTGCACCGCGACCCCGAAGCGCTTGTGCTCCACCGCGATTCCCGGAATCTCGGCGAGCCGGTCCCGTAATGCCGCCGCCGCCTGCGCCAGCACGTCGATCGCCGCCGCCGCGGCCTCGTTCTGGTGATGCGACCCGTCGGGCGCCGTCAGCTCGAAACCGTGGCTGCCCGCGTACCAGATCCCCGGCACGCCAACGCGTTTGGTCACGTCGGCGAGGTCGCGGCCGGACAGCACCGCGACCGGGCAGCGTGCGGCCAGCCGGGCCAGCGCCCGGGTGGCGCCCGGCACCGGGACCGCGGCGTCCGGATCGTCGACGATGTCGGACAGCGTGCCGTCGAAGTCGAAGAAGACCGCCGGCCGCCGGGTCGCGAGGCCGTCGAGGGCGTCCAGCGCGTCGGGCAGCTCGGACATGCGCCGGTCGCCGGTGCGCACCGTGACGTCGCCGGGCCCGGCCACCACCGCGTCAGCGCCGGCGTCGCGCAGCGCGTCAGCGCGCCCGCCCCGGTCGACGCCGATCACCCACGCGAACCCGTCGGCGCGCGCGGCCGCGACGGTCGCGGGGTCGGCGGCGAGCACGACGGCGCGGCCCGGCCGCACGCCCAGCCGCTCGGCCGCCGCGCGCGGCGCCTGGCCCGCGGGGACGACCGCGGTCGCCAGTCCGGGCAGCGGCAGGGCGTCGCCGACGGCCGCTTCGAACAGCACGGCGTCGTGGCGGCGCGGGTCGATGACGAGCGGCTCGGAGGTGCCCACGACCAACCTTCTCACGGCCGCGGCGGGGGTCAGTGCCGGGCTTGCCCCGGCGGAAAGGGGTGCGGCCGTGGGGCGCCGGGCGCCGGGCGCTTGGGCCGCCGGCGCCGACGCTCCCCGAATAGCAGCACCGAGTCCGCGCTGAGCGCGACCAGCCGCGCCATGCCGAGTTCGATGCCGGCGGCCAGCTGCGCGACGTCGAAGGCGGCGCCGCTGCGCTGCCCGCCCTCGGCGGTGACGCCGAAGACCAGCTCGTCGCCGTAGCTGAGCACCGCGACGCCGGTGCTCAGCGCCACGGCCGTCGGGGGGATCGGCAGCAGCCGCTCCAGCGTCTGGCCCAGCACGCGCAGCCGGCGCCGCGGCCCGGCCGCGCTGGTGGCCAGCGTGACGATGCCGCGCTGTGGCAGCAAGGACAGCAGCTGCAGGACGCCGCCGCGCACCACGGGGGGCAGTGCGTTGATCGCCGACTCGACGGGGCCCGCGGCGGCGGGCTCGCCGGCCTGCCGGCGGGTGTGCACCGTGCGCAGCCGCTGCACCGGGTCGTCGTGCTCGACGGGCAGGTAGGACAGCAACGCCGAGCGGAGCGGCATCGGCGCCAAGGTGCGCAGCGAGTCGGCCCGCGGCTCCTCGCCGCGCCCGAGCAGCGCCGTCCGGAACCCGTCGGTGACGGCGGCCAGGGCGACGTCGTTGGCGGTGACGCCGAACTTGCGGCACACGCTGTCGACGTCGGCGATGGGCACCCGCACGGTGCCGTAGCGCCGCGGGGCGGCGGCGCCCGGAGCGACCGAGGCCGCCCGCGCGCCGGTGCGCATTCCCCGCGCGAAGCCGCCGAGAAAGCCCCCGAGGACGCCGTCGGTGACGGTGTTGGCCGCCGAGGTGGCGCGCCACAGCGCTCCGACCCAGCCGGACCGCTCGGGCGACGACGGCGAAGGTCGCTGCGGCGCAGCATCAGTGGCGAAGACGTCACCGTCGGTGTCGTCGCAGAGGCGGGTCAGCAACTGGGCCGCGGAGTTGCCGCCGAGCAGGCCATGATGGGTTTTCATCAGGATCGCCCACCGGTTGCCCCGCAGGCCCTCGATGATCCAGCACTCCCAGGGCGGACGGTCGGGGTCGAGCGGCCGCTCGCAGGCACGGGCGATGGCGCCGGACAACTCGGCCTCGTCGCCGGGCCTGGGAATGGCCGCCCGGTGCACGTGCCGGGCGAGGTCGAAGTCGGGGTCGGCGAGCCACTCCTGGCCCGCCGCGCTGCACCGCAGCACCTGGGTGCAGCGCGGTGTTTGGCGAACCCGTTCGGCCAGAAGCCTTGTGAGCCGGCCGAATTCGGGCATAGCGCCGTTGACGATGGCGACCGCGCCGACTGTCAGGCTGGCGTGCTGCTCGGGGTCGTGCGCTCGCAGGAATGCCGTATCCACCGTTTGCGCCATGCTGCATTCCCCGCCGTCACCGTCTTCGCCCGCAGTACCAGTTTCTGGTACGAACCCGCGCGACCGTAAGCCTCGCCGCGTTAAAAGCGTGTTTAGGAGTTGAAGATCGGTTTAACAACCATTGTCGGCAGCGGTGGTTAAATCGAACATAGGTTCGATAGGCTGTGGGCGTGGATTGGTTCAACGGCGACTTCACCTGGTCCGAGATGGAGCGGGTGCTCGACGGCAAGCCACGCCATGCCGGCGCGCCGGCGGATCGGCCCTTGACCCCCGAGGCGGAGGCGCCCCTGTCGCGGGGACGCGGCAGGTACCGGCCGCCGCCGGCCCGCCCGTCGGCCGCGCCGGCCCTGCCGTACGCCGAGCTGCACGCGCATTCGGCGTTCAGCTTCCTCGACGGGGCCAGCACGCCGGAGGAACTGGTCGAGGAGGCCGCCCGGCTGGGCCTGCGGGCCCTGGCGCTCACCGACCACGACGGGCTCTACGGCGCCGTGCGATTCGCCGAGGCGGCCGCGGAGCTGGCCCTGGACACCGTGTTCGGCGCCGAGTTGTCGTTGGGGGCGGGCGCCCGCACCGAGGTGCCCGATCCGCCCGGCCCGCACCTGCTGGTGCTGGCGCGGGGCCCGGAGGGGTATCGCCGGCTGTCGCGGCAGCTGGCCGCCGCGCACCTGGCCGGCGGCGAAAAGGGCAAGCCGCGCTACGACCTCGACGCGCTGACCGAGGCCGCCGGCGGCCACTGGCACATCCTGACGGGTTGCCGGAAAGGGCAGGTGCGCCAGGCGTTGTGCGACGGCGGCCCGGACGCGGCGGGGCGGGCGCTGGCCGACCTGGTGGACCGGTTCGGCGCCGATCGGGTCAGCGTCGAGTTGACCCGGCACGGCCACCCGCGCGACGACGAGCGCAACGCCGTGCTGGCCGGGCTGGCGCCGCGGTTCGGGGTCGGCGTCGTCGCCACCACCGGCGCGCACTTCGCGCACCCCTCGCGCGGTCGGTTGGCGATGGCGATGGGCGCCATCCGCGCCCGGGAGTCCCTGGATTCGGCGGCCGGGTGGCTGGCCCCGCTGGGCGGCGCGCACCTGCGCTCCGGCGCCGAGATGGCGCGGATGTTCGCCCGGCACCCGGCCGCGGTGACCGCGGCGGCCGAGCTGGGCGAGCAGTGCGCGTTCGGCCTGT
>NZ_LZKC01000129.1:0-2652 GCF_001672685.1 Mycobacterium sp. E2462 | reverse complement strand
GGGCGACGACGCGGCGCAGCACCGCCCGGATTGCCGCCGCGGCGGCCACGTCGAGCCCGGCCAGCGGTTCGTCGAGCAGCAGCACGTCCGGTTCGGCGGCCAGCGCGCGCGCGATCGCCACCCGCTGGGCCTGACCGCCCGAGAGCTGCCGCGGCCGGCGACCGGCGAACTGCTCGGCGTCGACCTCTTTCAACCAGCGCAGCGCCGCCGCCTGAGACGAGGCGCGGGCGCGGGCGCGGGCGCGACGGAACCAACCGCGCCGGCTGCGCGGGCCGAACGCCACGTTGGCCGCCACGCTCAGGTGCGGGAACAGCAGCGGGTCCTGCAGCAGCAGGCCCACCCGGCGGTCATGGGTCGCCACGTGGACGCCGGCGTTGGTGTCGGTCAACACCCGATCCCCCAGCCGCACCAGCCCACGGTCGGGCCGGATCAACCCCGCGACGACGTGCAGGGCCGTCGACTTGCCCGCGCCGTTGGGGCCCAGCACCGCGAGCACCTCGCCGGCCGACACCGAGAACGCGGCGTCCAGGCGGTCGGCGACGACCGCGCGCACCTGTAGGCCGCTCACCGGGTCTCGGTTCCCGTCAGCCGCGCGGCGCCCAGGCCCAACACCACCACCGCCGCGACCGCTATCAGCAGCACCGACAGCGCGACGGCGGCGTCGGCGTCGCTCACCCGCTGCACGTAGATCTCCAGCGGCAGCGTGCGGGTCACGCCCTGCCGGGAGCCCGCGAACGTCAACGTGGCACCGAACTCGCCGAGCGAGCGGGCGAACGCCAGCACCGCCCCCGACACCAGGCCCGGCAGCAGCAGCGGCAGCGTCACCCGCCACCACACCGCGCTGGGGCGTGCGCCCAGCGTGGCCGCCACGATCTCGAAGTCGCCGCCCGCGGTGCGCGCGGCGCCCTCCAGGGAGATCACCAGGAATGGCAGCGAAACGAAGGTCTGGGCCAGCACGACGGCGGTGGTGCTGAACGCGATGTGCAGCCCGGCCGCCTCCAGGTACCGGCCGAGCAGGCCGAACCGCCCGAAGGCGTAGAGCAGCGCGATCCCACCGACCACCGGGGGCAGGACCAGCGGCAGCAGGATCAACGGTCGCAGGAGCCGTGCGGTCGGTCCCGCTCCGCGGGCCAGGACCAGGGCCATGGGCACGCCCAGCAGCACGCACAGCGCGGTGCTCGCCGCGGCGGTCTTCAGGCTCAGCAGCAACGCCGTCCTCGACGACGAGCTGGTGATCAGCGACCAAAAGTTCGGCCAGTCGACCTTGACCGCGATCGCCAACAGCGGCAGCAGCACGAACAGCGTCCCCGCCACCGCGGGTAGGTACACCCAGCGCGGCAGCGGCGTGCGACGGCTCATGCCAGGCCGTCAGGGCTTGGCGAATCCGGCCTGGGCCAACACCCGCTGGCCGTCGGCGGACGTCACGAGGGCCACGAATTTCTGCGCCAACGCCGGCAGCGGCGCCCCCTTGAGGACCGCGATCGGATAGACGTTCGCCGCGCCGGCCGCCTCCGGAAACGGCACCGTGGTGACCTTGTTCCCCGCGCCCGTCGCGTCGGTGACGTAGACGAGCGCGGCGTCGGCCTGCCCGCTGGTGACCTTGTTGAGGACGTCGGTCACGCTGAGCTCCTCGCTGACCGGGTGCAGGTGGGTGCCGGTGCTGTCCTCGATGCGCTGCGTCGCCGAGCCGCACGGCACGGGCTGTTGGCAGCCCACGACACTCAGCCCGGGCTTCGCGAGGTCGGCGAACGACCCGATGTTCTTCGGGTTGCCGGGCGCGGTGACGATCACCAGCGTGTTGGACGCGAAGTTGATGGCGTTGCCGGCCAGCAGACCGGCCTTGGCGACGGTGTCCATCTGCGCGGTGTCCGCGGAGGCGAAGACGTCGGCCGTAGCGCCCTGGCGCAGCTGGGTCGCTAGTTCCGAGGAGCCGGCGAAGTCGAAGTCGACGCCGCTGCCCGGGTTGGCCGTCGTGAACTGGTGGCCGAGGGCGGTAAAGGTGGCCTTGAGCGAGGCCGCGGCGAAGACCACCACCTTGCCCGACGCCGGCGGCGACTGGGCGGGTCGCGCGGCGGGTGACCGCGAACCGCACCCCACCAGGCTCGTCACGAGCAGCGCCGACAAGACACCCGCCGCGATCCCCATCCGAGGCATGGCTGGACCCTATCGCCCGCGGCGACCGGCCCGCTCGCCGACGGGATCGCCGCGGGCCGGTCGCGGACGTCCGCGGGCCAGGACGGGAGGAAATCGTTACCGAAATGGCCCGCGCGTCGCAGCCCGAGGAAATTTCCCCGCCTAGCTACTGTCCAGTAACATCGACCGGGATCGTTGCCATTGCGCGCGGGGCAGGCCGGCGTTGCGGGGATGGGTTCGGCGCGGAACACGAGGAGGTCATGGCAGTGGAGGTGCTGGTTACCGGTGGTGACACCGAGTTGGGCCGCACGGTAGCCGAGGGCTTCCGCAACGACGGCCACAGCGTGACTCTGGTGGGCGCGGGCAAGAGCGACCTGGAGATCGCCGCCAAAGAGCTCGAGGCCGAGGCGATCGTCTGCGACACGACCGACGCGGCCAGCCTCGCGGAGGCGCGGCCGCAGTTCCCGCATCACCTCGACACCATCGTGCACGTGCCCGCCCCGACGTTCGACGCCGGCG
>NZ_LZKC01000128.1:0-4739 GCF_001672685.1 Mycobacterium sp. E2462 | reverse complement strand
GTGGTTCTTGGCGCGGGGTCTGCCGTCGGTGCTCACCCCGAGCGGCCGGTGGCGCCGATTGTGGCCGCGGTGCGCCCCCGTGCTGTCGGCGTGGGCCGCGGTCGAGGTATGCCTGCTGGGCGTTTTCCTCGTCAGTGACGGCAACGACGTCTTCATCGAGAACACGCCGACGACGAGGCAGTGGGTGATCTTGGCGTTGCTGGTCGCGGCGCTTCCGGTGGCCGCCCTGACCGGCTGGCTGGTGTCGCGGGTGTCGGGCGGGCGCACCCGGGCGGTCGCCGCCACCGCGGCGGTCGGCTGCGCCGTCGGGTGCGGCCTGATCGAGTCCGGACCGCTACCGCTGCTGCGACACGCGGTGATCGGGGCCGCGGTGCTGCTCATGGCCGGCTGCGGCGTCGGGTCGGTGCTCGCGTGGGCGGTGCGCATGACGATCGAGCACCTGTCGACGGTCGGCACCCTGGCGGTCCGCGCACTGCCGATCGTGTTGCTGACCGCGTTGGTGTTCTTCAACACCTACGTCTGGCTGATGGCGGCCAACATCGGCGGCGAAAGACTGGCTCTGGCAATCGTTTTCCTGCTGGGCATCGCCAGCGCGTTCGTCGTGTCCAAGACGGTCGAACGGGTCAGGCCGCTGCTCAGGGCACCCGCGGCGCCACCGGAAGACAGCGTCGACCTCGACGGCACGCCGTTCGCGGCGATGCCCGATACTCGCGGCGCCGCACCGCTGCGGCGGGTGGAGCGGCTGAACGTGGTGTTTCTGCTGGCCACCTCGCAGCTGATCGAGATCGTGGTGGTGGCCGCCGTCGGCGCGACCATGTATCTCATCCTCGGGCTGATCATTCTGACGCCGCCGCTGCTCAAGGAATGGACGCACACCGGCTCCACCACCTCCACGGTGTTCGGCCTGACCTTTCCCGCGCCCGATTCGCTGATCCACATGTGCTTGTTCCTGGGCGCGCTGACGTTCATGTACATCAGCGCCCGCGCGGTCGACGACGCCGAGTACCGCGCGATGTTCCTGGACCCGCTGCTCGCGGACCTGCGCGTCGCGCTGGCGGCGCGTACTCGCTACCGCCAGGCGACCGTTGCTGTTGACGGCGCCGATACCAGTGACTAACTTCACCCTGTGTCCGCCCCCGAGCCCGACCGTGCACCCGCATTCGGCAGCGCTCCCCGCGCGGCCGCCGAGCAGCCACCCGATCTGTGCGGGAAGCGTTACGGCGAAGTCCTTCTCGTGACGCCCGGCGAGGCGGGGCCGCAGGCCAACGTCTACAACAGCTTCCCGCTCAACGACTGTCCCGCCGAACTGTGGTCGGCGTTGGACGCGCACGCCATCGCCGCGGAGCACGGCGCGGCCGCGGCGCTGCTCAACGGGCCGCGCTACTGGCTGATGAACGCGATCGAGAAGGAGACGCGGGGTCCGCGGATCACCAAGAACTTCGGCGGTATCGAGATGATCCTGCAGGCAACGGTGTTGCTGTCGTCGATGAATCCCGCGCCCTACCTGGCCAACAACGTCAACCGCCACACGGTCTTCGTGTTCAACGCCGGCCAGGAGATCTACGAGCTGATCGACCCCCGGGGCCGGCACTGGGTGATGCAGACATGGAGTCAGGTCGCCGACCCGAACCTGTCCCACCGCGACCTGCCCGGCCTGGCCGACCGGCTGGAGTTACCGGCCGGCTGGACCTATCAACCGCGGGTGCTCACCGACGAGCTGCGGGTGGACACCAGGACGCAGGCCGCCGAGGTGTTGCAGGACAACCTCACCAACAGCTATTCGCTGGTGAGCTGAGCCCGAAACTCAAGCCCCGCACACCGTGGTGGGCGGGGCTTGAGCCGTGCGACTGCCTACAGGTACTGACCCAGGTTGGACTCGGTGTCGATGGCCCGCGAGGCGCTCGAGGACTTGCCGGTGACCAGGGTGCGGATGTAGACGATCCGCTCGCCCTTCTTGCCCGAGATCCGCGCCCAGTCGTCGGGGTTGGTGGTGTTGGGCAGGTCCTCGTTCTCGGCGAATTCGTCGACGATCGAGTCCAGCAGGTGCTGGATGCGTAGACCGGGCTGACCGGTCTCCAGCACCGACTTGATCGCGTTCTTCTTTGCCCGGTCGACGACGTTTTGGATCATGGCCCCGGAGTTGAAGTCCTTGAAATACATGACTTCCTTGTCACCGTTGGCGTAGGTGACCTCCAGGAACCGGTTGTCGTCGATCTCGGCGTACATCCGCTCGACGACCTTCTCGATCATCGCCCTGATGCAGGCCGAGCGGTCGCCGCCGAACTCGGCGAGATCGTCGGCGTGCACGGGCAGCGTGTCGGTCAGGTACTTCGAGAAAATGTCTTGAGCCGCTTCGGCATCCGGGCGCTCGATCTTGATCTTCACGTCGAGACGTCCGGGCCGCAGGATGGCGGGGTCGATCATGTCCTCGCGGTTGGAGGCGCCGATCACGATGACGTTCTCCAGACCCTCGACGCCGTCGATCTCGCTGAGCAGCTGCGGGACGACCGTCGTCTCGACGTCCGACGACACACCGGTGCCGCGGGTCCGGAAGATCGAGTCCATCTCGTCGAAGAACACGATCACCGGGGTGCCTTCTGAGGCCTTTTCGCGGGCACGCTGGAAGATCAGCCGGATGTGCCGCTCGGTCTCGCCGACGAACTTGTTGAGCAGCTCGGGGCCCTTGATGTTGAGGAAGTAAGACTTCGCTTCCCGGGCGTCGTCGCCACGCACCTCGGCCATCTTCTTGGCCAACGAGTTCGCGACCGCCTTGGCGATGAGCGTCTTTCCGCAACCGGGAGGGCCGTACAGCAGCACGCCTTTCGGCGGCCGCAGCGCGTATTCGCGGTACAGCTCCTTGTGCAGGAACGGCAGCTCGACGGCGTCGCGGATCTGCTCGATCTGGCGGGTCAGGCCACCGATGTCGAGGTAGCTGACGTCCGGCACTTCCTCCAGGACGAGGTCCTCGACCTCGGCCTTGGGGATGCGCTCAAAGGCGTAACCGGCCTTGGTGTCCACCAGCAGGGAGTCGCCGGGCCGCAGCTTGCGCGGCCGGGTGTCGTCGTTGAGCCCGTCGGGGATGCTTTCGGGCAGGTTCTCCGCGACCAGCGGCTCGGCGAGCCACACGATGCGCTCCTCGTCGGCGTGGCCGACCACCAAGGCGCGGTGCCCGTCCGCCAACAGTTCACGCAGCGTGGAGATTTCGCCCACCGACTCGTACGTGCCGGCCTCCACCACGGTGAGGGCCTCGTTGAGCCGCACCGTCTGACCCTTGCGCAGCAGCGAGACGTCGATGTTCGGCGAGCACGTCAGGCGCATCTTGCGTCCGGACGTGAACACGTCGACGGTGTCGTCCTCGTGCGAACCGAGCAGCACGCCGTAGCCGCTGGGCGGCTGCCCCAGCCGGTCGACCTCCTCGCGCAGGGCGAGGAGTTGCTGGCGGGCCTCTTTGAGGGTCTCCATCAACTTCGAGTTGCGGGAGGCCAGCGAGTCGATGCGCGCCTCGAGCTGATGCACATCGCGAGCGGAGCGGGCGCCACCATGCGCACCGGCCGCGTGCTCGAGTTGCTCGCGCAGCAGCGCTGCTTCGCGACGCAGTTGTTCCAACTCGGCAGCATCGCCGCTGGACATGTTCGACTCGCTAGGGGTCCCGAATGCTTCAGAACGCTCTGAGCTACCCATCTTGCGCTCCTTTCCCACACCGAATTGGTGCGGCGGATACTTCAAAGCTACCGGCGATTGCCGAATGATGTGCGGAGTCAATTACCCACGAAAAGTTAAGATTTTCGTCTCCCTGGTAATCTCGGCCACTAATCGCGTTGATCCAAAGGGCCTCGGAAGGTGCCAGAGTGACCGGAAAAAGCCTCGCCACGGCTCCGGCCCATGGCCTGTCCGCCGAGGCGGCCGGCGCCGGTGTGAACTCACTTGCACCCGCCGGCAGCACCTGCCCCGCACCCGCCGAATCGCCGCGCGCGCCGGGAGTAACCCGCGGCGCTCCGCCCGGCTGACCCACTGGATGCACCGACACCTCTCTCTAGTTCTTGCCGCCACCGCCGCCGTGGCGGCCGTCGGACTCGCGGCGTGTTCTAGTCACCATAAGGACAGGGCTACACCCCCCGCCTCCGTGGTGCCCCCCGTCACCTCCGGTCAGTTCACCGCGGCGCCGACCGCGCCCCCGCCAGCGCCGGAAGCGCTGACCGAGGTCCTCGGCCGACTCGCCGACCCGAGCATTCCCGGTAGCAGCAAGGTCAACCTCGTCGAGGGCGCGACGCCGGAAAGCGCCGGCTCGTTGGACAAGTTCACCAACGCGCTACGCGACAACGGCTACCTGCCCATGACGTTCACCGCGAACGATGTGGGGTGGTCGGACAAGAACCCGGCGGACGTGAAAGCGACCATCGTCGTCCACACCGCGCAGGCCAACAACGCGAACTTCACCTTCCCGATGCTGTTCACGCCGTTCCAGGGCGGCTGGCAGCTGTCGCGGCAGACCGCGGAAACGCTGTTGTCCCTGGGCCAGTCCCCCCCCGCGAACCCGTCTCCGCCGCCGCCACGCTGAACTTTCGGCGCAGCTCGGCCACGACCGGCCGCACGACCGACCGCTTCTGCTTCAGGGAGTGGACGTCGCCGAGCAGCAGGTCGAATTCCAGCCAGCCGATCCACATCCCGCCGGTCAACCGGTGGGCCCCGGGCCGGGCGGAGCGGGAGAAGCGGGCGGGGGTTCGGGCGCCGGTGGTGGC
>NZ_LZKC01000127.1:0-20896 GCF_001672685.1 Mycobacterium sp. E2462 | reverse complement strand
GTCGCGGCCTCCCAGTCCTGGCATAGCTGCGCCAGGAAACCCGTTCCGGCACGGTCCGTTTCGTCGACCACGCGGTCCTTGGTGTTGCCGTAGTAGCCGACCGCGCTGGCGTTGACCAGGGTCTGCACGCCGGCCTCGGCGACGGCGTGGGCGAGCACCTCGGTGGGCGCGATGCGGCTGTCGCGCAGGGACTGCTTGAACGCGCCGGACCACCGCCGCTTGCCGATGTTGACCCCGCACAGGTTGACGACGGCGTCCACGTCGTTCAGCGTGTCGGGATCCAACTCGCCGTTCTCGGGATTCCAGTGCAGTTCGTCGGGGTGCGCGGGCGCGCGCCGCACGATCCGCAACACGCGGTGGTCGGCGGCGCGCAACGCGGCGGTGAGCGCGGAACCGATCAGGCCGGAGGAACCCGCGATCGCAACGACCGCCCGGGGGCCAGCTGGAGCCACAGTGGTGTAAGCCCTCCTACAGACCCAGGTCGGCCTCGAACGCTCCCTCTTCGAGCCGGTGCTTGACGGTGGTCAGGAAGCGTCCGGCGTCGGCGCCGTCGATGAGCCGGTGGTCGTAGGTCAACGGCAGATAGCAGATCGAGCGGACGCCGATCGACTCGTTGCCCGCGTCGTCGACCACCACCCGCGGGCGCTTGACGATGGCCCCGGTGCCCAGCATGGCGGCCTGCGGCGGGACCAGGATGGGCGTGTCGAACAGCGCGCCCTGGCTGCCGATGTTCGTGATGGTGAAGGTGCCACCGGACAACTCGTCGGGCTTGAGGTTGCCCGACCGGGCGCGGTCGGCGATGTCGGCGATCGCGCGGGCCAGGCCGGCCAGCGACAGGTCACCGGCGTTGTGCACGACGGGGGAGAGCAGGCCCTGCTCGGTGTCGACGGCGAACCCGAGGTGCTCGGCGTCGTAGTAGGTGATCTCCTTGGTGTCCTCGTTGTAGCTCGCGTTCACGTTGAGGTGGATCTTGAGCGCGTCGATGACCGCGCGGGCGATGAACGGCAGGAACGTCAGGTTCACGCCCTCGCGCTCGGCGAACGCGGACTTCGCCCGGGCGCGCAGCCCCACGATCTTGGTCATGTCGACCTCGTGGGTCTGGGTGAGCTGGGCCGTGGCCTGCAAGGATTCACGGGTCTTCTTGGCCGTGAGCTGGCGGATCCGGTTGGCCTTCTGGGTGGTGCCGCGCAGGTGCGCCAGCGCCGGTGCCGGTGCGGTGGGCGTCACCTTGCCCGCGGCGGGAGCCTGCCCCGGGGCCGACGCGGGGGCGGGCGCCTGTCCTGCGGTCGAGGCGGCGGCCGGCTGCTGCGCCTGCCGCTGCTTGGCCTCGGCGGCGGCGAGCACGTCCTGCTTGCGGATGCGGCCGCCCACTCCGGTGCCCTTGACCTCGGCGAGGTCGATGTTGTTCTCGTTGGCCAGCTTTCGCACGAGCGGGGTGACGTATGGGGCGCCGTCACCGTGCGCTGCCGGCTGGGCGGGCGCCGCGGTCGGCTCGGGCTTGGGCTGCGGTGCCGGCTGCGCCGTCGGTTGCGGCTCCGGCTTGGGCTCCGGCTCGGGCTTGGGCTCCGGCTTCGGCTCGGCTCGGGGTTGCGGTGCCGGTTCGGGTTCGGGTTCAGGTTTGGGTTCGGGCGCGGGCGCCGGCTCGGGCGTCGGTGCGCCCGCGTCGGAGCCGCTGCCGATCCGCGCCAGCTCGCCCCCGACGGGCACCGTGGCGTCTTCCTCGGCGGTGATGCTGATCAGCACCCCGGCCACCGGCGACGGAATCTCGGTGTCCACCTTGTCGGTGGACACCTCGACCAACGCGTCGTCGACCTGAACCGAGTCGCCGACCTTCTTCAACCATCGGGTCACGGTGCCCTCGGCGACAGACTCGCCCAGCTCGGGCATCAGCACCGGGGTCGCCGAGCCGCTGTCGGAACCCTGCTGCCGGGCCGGTTCCGGCTGCGCCTGGGCGGCGGGGGCCGGCTCGGGCTCGGGCTGCGCCGCCGGGGCGGGCTCGGGCTCGGGCTGCGCCGCGGCCTGCTCCTGCGCCGGCTGCTGGGACCCGCCGTCCTGCGCGCCGCCGTCGGCGGAATCGCCGATCACGGCCAGCTCGCCGCCCACCTCGACGGTGTCGTCCTCCTGCGCGACGATCTTGGTCAGCACACCCGCGGCCGGGGAGGGGATTTCGGTGTCCACCTTGTCGGTGGACACCTCGACCAGCGGCTCGTCGACTTCGACCGTGTCGCCCTCCTGCTTGAGCCAGCGGGTCACCGTCCCCTCGGTGACGCTCTCACCGAGTGCCGGCATCTGGACGGAGAAGGCCATCTCTTCTGACTCCTCGATCACGCGTGGTCGGGATGGGTCAACAGCTCGCTGACAAGAACCGCGGCAGCAATCCAAAACTATCCTGTCACTGCGCCTCCGTCGGCACACATCCAGGGCGGACCGACCGCCCTACCCGCCTGGTGCCCACTTCAGCCGGGCCGCGGAGACGGCCTTGTCGGCAACATCACAACCGTGGGCATGTCGCCCACATGGGCCGGGGGTGCCCTCGCGCTGGCGTCTTGCGCACGGCATCGGCACCGGCTTCGACGCGCCAACCGGAAGAGGGCGGCGCCGTCGACAGCCGCCGGGGCCCGGGTAGCGTCAACCGCCCGGCGCCCGCCGCCGATTCATCGGCTTAAGCCCAAACCGTATGCGCTGCAAGGGCTTTCGCGGTTCGCCAGGCGGGCGAGGTGAAACTTAAGGTCGTCGGGCCCGCCGGGTCAGATACCCGGCCGGGCCGCACCCTCGCGCCGCACCAGGAGCGCCCCGGCGATGCCGAGGATCCCCAGGATGGTCAGCGGGATCGTCCAGGTGCGCCGGCTGCCCACCGACGACTGGCACTGCGCGACGTAGTCGGTGTGCGGGACCACCTGGTTGAGGATCGGGACGTTGGCCACGCTGTTGTTGTTCGCGCTGCGGGCCGAGGACAGGTCGGTGGCGACCGCGTTGCCGCAGCCGATGGAGTGGCCGTTGCCGTCCGAGATCGACACGGGCGCCAACAGCCCGATCACGCCGGCCAGTAACAGCACCGCACCCACACCGATGATCAACCGTCGCAGCGTCACGATCGCGCCTTTCGCCTCAGGGTTTGGACCGGTAGCAGGTTAACCGGCCCGCAGCCGCTGTAAACGCGGAGTTCACCGGGTACGCGCCGCGATTCTGGGTATCCCGGCGCAATGGCGCAGGCGAAAGGACGCGAGGTGATCACAGCGGTTCGGGAGGTGCCCGCTCCCTGCGAACGGGTGTGGGAGGTGCTCGCCGACGGCTGGACGTACACCCAGTGGGTAGTGGGCAACAGCCGGATGCGGGCCGTCGACCCCAACTGGCCGGAACCCGGCTCCACGATCGAGCATTCGATCGGCATCTGGCCGTTGGTGATCAACGACAAGACGGTCGTCGAGGTGAGCGAGCCGCCGCACAAACTGGTGCTGCGCGCCCACCTCGGGCCGCTGGGCGCGGCCCGCATCACGCTGCTCCTGCAGGAGACGTCGCAGGGGTGCCGGGTGGAGATGATCGAGGTGCCGGCCGTGGGCCCGATGGGCGTCGTCCCCGATTCCCTGGCCCTGGCCGCGGCCTATCCGCGCAACAAGGAATGCCTGTGGCGGCTGGCGGCGCTCGCGGAGCACCGGGAGCCGAGCCAGGTGACGTGAGCGCGCCCCGAGACGCCGTCGACGCCGTGGTCGTCGGGGCCGGGCATCACGGGCTGGTCGCCGCGGCCATGCTGGCCGACGCCGGGTGGGACGTGCTGGTGCTGGAGGCCCAGCCGGAACCGGGCGGCGCCGTGCGCAGTGCCGAGCTGACGCCGGGCTACGTCACCGACCTGTTCAGTTCCTACTATCCGATGACCGTGGCGTCCCCGGCGATGGCGGCGTTGCAGTTGGAGGATCACGGGTTGCGGTGGTCCCACGCGCCGACGGTGGTGGGCCACCCGCGCAATGCCGCCGACGACGACCCGCCGATCGTGTACCACGACCCCGGCCAGACAGCCGCCGAATTCGAGCGCCGCGTCCCGGGGGACGGCGCGAACTGGCTGCGCACGGTGGAGCTGTGGAACACCGTCAAAAAGCCGCTGCTCGAAGCGATCCTGTCGCCGTTCCCGCCGGTGCGCCCGCTGCTGACGCTGCTGCACAAGCTCGGGACGTCGGACGCGTTGCGGCTGGCGAACCTGCTGGTCCAGCCCGCCAACGCGATGGCCCAACAGCTGTTCGACGGCGACGCGCCGCGAGTCATGTTGTTGGGCAACGCCTTACACGCCGACATTCCGCTGGACGCGCCCGGGAGCGGCGTGATGGGCCTGCTGATGACCATGCTCGCCCAGGACTGCGGCTGGCCGGTGCCCGTCGGGGGGTCGGGCCAGCTGACGGCGGCGCTGGTCAGGCGGGCCGAGTCGGCCGGGGCGCAGATCGAATGCAACCGGGAGGTCACCCGCATCCACGTCGAGGGCGGCCGGGCCGTCGGCGTCAGCACCGCCGACGGCCGCATCGTGCGGGCGCGCCGCGCGGTGATCGCCGACGTGACGGCGCCCCGGCTGTTCTGCGACATGCTGCCCCCGGACGCGGTGCCGCCAGGGCTGCTGCGCGACCTGCGGCACTTCGTGTGGGACCCGCCCGTGGTCAAGGTGAACTACACGCTCGACGCGCCGATCCCGTGGCGCGCCGCCAACCTGCACGACGCCGGGACCGTGCACCTGGGCGCCGACGGGGACGGCCTGGTGCGGTGGATGGCCGACGTCAACACCCGCACCGTGCCGCAGCGTCCGTTCATGCTGCTGGGCCAGACCACCACCGCCGATCCCTCCCGGTCACCGGCCGGCACCGAAAGCGTCTGGGCCTACACGCATCTGCCGCGCGAGGTCTCCGACGACGCGTCGGCCGAGCAGCTCGCCGAGTCGATGGATCGCGTCATCGAGGAACACGCCCCCGGCTTCGGTGCCCACGTCGTCGGCCGCTTCCTGCAACGGCCGTCCGACCTGGAGGCCCACGACGCCAACCTGCACCGCGGCGCGGTCAACGGCGGCACCTCGCAGCTGCAGCAGATGCTCATCTTCCGCCCGGCGCCGGGCATGGGCCGCGCCGAGACGCCCGTCGAGCGGCTCTATCTGGGCAGCGCGTCGGCCAGCCCGGGCGGCTCGGTGCACGGCGCGTGCGGGCGCAACGCGGCCAACGCGGCGCTCGCCGCGGACGGCCTGACCGGCTGGCCGCGCCGCAACGTGCGCCGCGCCGTGTTCTCGCTCATGACGGGCCGGCGCTGAACGCTAGCCGTTTTCGGCGATGTCCTCCAGCACCGCGAACATGGTGCGGGTCGGCACGCCGGTCGCGCCCTTGGGCGAGTAGCCCCACGCGCTGCCGGTGTTGAACGCCGGTCCGGCCACGTCGAGGTGCGCCCAGCTCACGCCGTCGGCGACGAACTCACGCAGGAACACCCCGGCGACCAGCATGCCGGCGAAGCGCTGCCCGCTGATGTTCGACAAATCGGCCACCGTCGACTTCAGGTCTTCCTTGAGCTCGTCGGGCAACGGCATCGGCCAGCCGTTCTCACCGACCCGCTGCGAGATCTCCGCGACGCGGTCGCGGAACTCGTCGCTGCCCATCACGCCGGGGATGCGGGCGCCGAGCGCCACCGTCTGCGCTCCGGTCAATGTCGACGTCTCGATCAGATAGTCCGGGTTGTCCTCGCACGCCCGCACGATGGCGTCGGCGAGGATGAGCCGCCCCTCGGCGTCGGTGTTCTGCACCTCGACGGTGATCCCGCCGTACTGGGTCAGCACGTCGCCCGGGCGCTGCGCCGTCGCCGACGGCATGTTCTCGGCCATCGGCACCGTGGCGATGACGTCGATCGGCAGCTCCAGCTGCGCGGCCAGCGCGACGGTCGCGATCACCGCGGCCGCGCCGCCCATGTCCGAGGTCATGTGGTGCATGCCCGCGGCCGGCTTGATCGAGATGCCGCCGGTGTCGAAGGTGACGCCCTTGCCGACCAGGGCCACCTTCTTGGCCTGCTTGGATCGCTTGGCGTGCTTGGAGCCGCGGTGCGTCAGGCGGACCAGCCGCGGCGGGCGCGACGAGCCCTGCCCGACGCCGATGATGCCGCCGTAGCCGCCCTTCTGCAGCGCCTTGTCGTCGAGCACCTCCACTTCCAGGCCCACCGATTCGCCCAAAGCCCGCGCGCGCTTGGCGAATTCGGCGGGGAAGAGGTGGCTGGGCGGGGTGTTGACGAAGTCGCGTGCCGTGGCGACGGCCGTCGCCACGGCAGCGCCGTGCGCGGCATCCTTCTTCGCGTCCTTCGCGGTGGCCAGCACCGTGATCTTGCGCAGCCCTTGATCTTTGGGTGCCGTCTTGGCGCTGCGGAAGTCGGTGAACCGGTAGCTGCCCAGGATCAAGCCCTCGACGGCGGCGGAGAGGACGTCGGCGCCGGGCAGCTCGCCCAGCGTGGTGAGCACCGACTCGGTCTTGCCGAGCGACCGCCCGGCCACCCCGGCGGCCCGGCGGATCGTGTCGGCGGGCCACTCGGGGCGCGGCTTGCCCAGGCCGACCGTCAGCACGCTGGACACCGGCAGCGACGGCACCACGAGCCGGTGCACCTGATCGGCCCCGCCCGTGGCCTCCAGCGCCCGCAGCCCGGCCTGAATCTCGGCGGCCGCGTCGGCAGACAGGAACGGCTCGGCCGCCGCCAGCGCCGCGCCGGGCTGGTCGTCGTCCCCGGTGGACACGACCGGCACGATCAGCACGGACGAGGTCCCGCCGCGTTTGGGCAGCGAGGTGGCGACAGTGACGGTGGGGGCGGCGTAACCGGGTTCGGTGCTCATCCGCATCACCCTAGTGGGCCGCGAGCCGCCGCTGATTAGGGTGAAGTGTCGTGACCCCTGCAGCCGAGCCCCTCGAACCCCGCGAACCCCTGCGTGGACCGCTGGAAGACCGCCACCGCGCGCTGGGCGCCAGCTTCGCCGAATTCGGCGGCTGGCTGATGCCGGTGTCCTACGCCGGCACCGTCAGCGAACACACCGCCACCCGCAACGCCGTCGGCCTCTTCGACGTCAGCCACCTCGGCAAGGCACTGGTCCGCGGCCCCGGGGCCGCCCAGTTCGTCAACTCCGCGCTCACCAACGACCTCGGTCGCATCGGCCCCGGCAAGGCGCAATACACGTTGTGCTGCACCGAATCCGGCGGCGTCATCGACGACCTGATCGCCTACTACGTGAGCGACGACGAGATCTTCGTGGTGCCCAACGCCGCCAACACCGCCGCCGTGGTCGAGGCGCTGCAGGCCTTCCAGGCCAGCAACGCGTCCGCCGGCCTGACGATCACCGACCTGCACCGCGACTACGCGGTCCTGGCCGTGCAGGGCCCCCGCTCGCCGGACGTGCTCACCGAGCTGGGCCTGCCCGCCGACATGGACTACATGGGTTACGCCGACGCGTCGTTCGACGGGGTGCCGGTGCGGGTCTGCCGCACGGGTTACACCGGCGAGCACGGCTACGAGCTGCTGCCGCCGTGGGACACGGCCGGGGTGGTGTTCGACGCGCTGGTGACCGGGGTGCGCGCCGCCGGCGGTGAGCCGGCCGGCCTGGGCGCCCGCGACACCCTGCGCACCGAGATGGGTTATCCGCTGCACGGCCACGAGCTGTCGCCCGAGATCTCGCCGCTGCAGGCCCGCTGCGGCTGGGCGATCGGCTGGAAGAAGGACGCGTTCTTCGGCCGCGAGGCGCTGCTGGCCGAGAAGGCGGCCGGGCCGCGCCGGTTGCTGCGCGGGCTGCGGATGGTCGGGCGCGGCGTGCTGCGCCCCGGGCTGACGGTGCTGGCGGGGGATGCGCCGGTCGGGGTGACCACCTCCGGCACGTTCTCCCCGTCGCTGCAGGTGGGCATCGGGCTGGCGCTGATCGACGTGGCCGCCGGGGTCGAGGACGGCCAACGGGTGACCGTCGACGTCCGCGGCCGGTCGGTCGAGTGTGACGTGGTGCGGCCGCCCTTCGTCGAGGCGAAAACCCGTTAACCGCGGGGGTTGCGCGGGCAAAAACCCGTTGGCGGGCGCATATACAATCAGCCCCATGTCCAGCGGCTCGCTCGAGTTCACGGTCGCGCACTCGGAGAATCCCATTCCGGACGCCGAGCGCGAGACGATCTTGGCCGACCCCGGATTCGGCCGGTACTTCACCGACCACATGGTGTCCATCGACTACGACGAGGGCCGGGGCTGGCACGACGCCCGCGTCATTCCCTACGGCCCGATCGAGCTCGACCCGTCGGCGCTGGTGCTGCACTACGCGCAGGAGATCTTCGAGGGCCTCAAGGCCTACCGCTGGGCCGACGGCTCCGTCGTGTCGTTTCGCGCCGAGGCCAACGCCGCCCGGCTGCGGTCCTCGGCGCGGCGGCTCGCGATGCCCGAGCTGCCCGACGAGCTGTTCATGGGTTCGCTGTGCCAGCTGGTGGCCGTCGACAACGCGTGGGTGCCCGTCGCCGGGGGCGAGGCCGCGCTGTACCTGCGGCCCTTCGTCATCGCCACCGAGCCGGGGTTGGGCGTGCGCCCGGCCAAACGGTACCGCTACCTGCTGATCGCGTCGCCGGCCGGCGCCTACTTCAAGGGCGGCATCAACCCGGTGACGGTGTGGGTGTCGACGGACTACGTGCGGGCCAGCCCGGGCGGCACCGGCGCCGCCAAGTTCGGCGGCAACTACGCCGCCTCGCTGCTCGCCCAGGCCGAGGCCGCGGCCCACGACTGCGACCAGGTGGTGTGGCTGGACGCCGTCGAACGCCGCTACGTCGAGGAGATGGGCGGCATGAACATCTTTTTCGTGTTCGGCAGCGGCGGCTCGGCGCGGTTGGTCACCCCGGAGCTGTCCGGTTCGCTGCTGCCGGGCATCACCCGGGACTCGTTGTTGCAGTTGGCCGTCGACGCCGGCTTCGCCGTCGAGGAACGCAAGATCGACATCGACGAGTGGCAGAAGAAGGCCGCGGCCGGCGAGATCACCGAGGTGTTCGCCTGCGGCACCGCCGCCGTCATCACCCCCGTCGCGCGCGTCAAGTACGGCGACACCGAGTTCACCGTCGCGGACGGCCAGCCCGGCGAGGTCACGATGGCGCTGCGCGACACGCTGACCGGCATCCAGCGGGGCACCTTCGCCGACACCCACGGCTGGATGGCGCGGCTCGGCTGAGCGTGGCCGCGCGGCGCAGCCCGGCGGCTAAAACCGCACCAGCGCCGCCAGGGCCAGCGCGCTCACCGTCGCGGTGCATTCGATCGCGGCGCCCAGCACGTCGCCGCTGATCCCGCCCAGGCGGCGCACGCAGTGCCGCACCAGCAACCCCGCGCACCCGACGCCCAGCAGCACCGCCACCGGGCCCTGCCACGGCCGTGGCCCCACCGCGGCGGACAGGCCCAGCAGCGCCGCGACCCAGGCCGCCGCGACGGGCGCCGGTTGGCTGCCGGCGACCCGCGCGCCCAGCGAGCTGCCGGCGGCCGCCGGCACCGACCGGCGGCACGCCAGCACGGCCGCCACCCGGCCCGCGAACACCGCGATGGCGACGCCCGACACGGCGCGCGTCCCCGCCGCCGCCAACGCCGAGAACGCCAGCCCCTGCACCGCGATCACCAGCACGACGGCCGCCACGCCGAACGGCCCCGTCGACCCGTCGCGCATCACCGCCAGCGCGCGCTGCGGCGGCCCGTAGCAGCCCAACCCGTCGGCCGTGTCCGCCACACCGTCGATGTGCAGCCCGCGCGTCGCCAGCAACAGCGCGGCGACGGCCAGCAGACCCGGCAGTGGGCTCGACGCCCCGAACGCCGCGGCGGCCCCGCACGTCACCGCCGCGGCCGCCGCGCCCAGCGCGGCGCCCACCACGGGCAGCGCCGTCATGGCGCCGCGGCCCATCGGGGCCTGCGCCGAGCCCGGGACGGGCAACACCGTGCCGAAGGCGAAAGCAGTTGCCAGCGAACGGATCACGGCGTCGCGGGCGGCTGCCGGTCGGAGACGCCGGCCTGCGCGAAGGTGGCCATCGACGCCAACGTGGCCGCCGCCGCGCGCAGCACCGGCACGGCGAGCGCCGCGCCGCTGCCCTCGCCCAGGCGCATCCGCAGCTCGAGGATCGGTTCGAGCTCCAGCGCCGCCAAGGCCAGCGTGTGGCCCGGTTCGGTGGACCGGTGCCCGGCCTGCCACCAGTCGCGGGCGCCTGGGGCCAGCCGCTCGGCGACCAGCGCGGCCGCCGTCACCGCCATGCCGTCGAGCAGCAGCGGCGTGCGCCGCACCGCGGCCTGCGCGCAAAAGCCCGCCATCGCGGCCAGGTCGGCGCCGGCCGCGCAGCGCAGCAAGCCGACCGGGTCCGGCAGCACCCGGCGGGCGCGAAACAGCGCGTCGCGCACCGCGGACGTCTTGCGCGCCCACCCGGCGTCGTCGACGCCGCTGCCGAAGCCGACCGCCACCACCGGCTCGGCGTTCGTCAGAGCCGCCACCAAAACCGCTGCGGGCGTGGTGTTTCCGATGCCCATGTCACCGGCGATCAACAGGTCCGCGCCGGCGTCGACCTCCTCGTCGGCGATGTCCCGGCCGGCCGCGATAGCCCGCCGCACCTCGTCGTCGCTCAGCGCGTCCTCGACCGTGATGTCCCCGCTGCCGCGCCGCACCTTGTGCGCGGCGGCGCGCTCACCGGTGGCCGCGTCCACGGCCACATCAGCGACCCGCACCGTGGCGCCCGCGACGCCGGCCAGCACGTTGATCGCCGCCCCGCCCGCCTCGAAGTTGGCGACCATCTGGGCGGTCACCTCGGGCGGGTAGGCCGACACCCCGGACCGGGCGACGCCGTGGTCACCGGCGAAAACCACCACCCGCGCGCGTTCCAAAGGCCTTGGCGGACAGACACCTTGGCAGGAGGCGAGCCACACCGACAGGTCTTCCAGGCGGCCCAGCGAGCCGCGGGGCTTGGTCAGCGTGTCCTGGCGGGCCCGGGCGGCGGCGGCGACGCCGGCGTCGGGCGGCGCGACGGGCGCGAACTCCGTCACCCGAGCGGCGCCTTGATCGGCAACGCCTGCCCGGCGACCACCAGCACCACGCGGTCGCAGAGCTGCGCGACCCGCTGGTTCAATTCGCCCAACTCGTCGGCGAATTTGCGCCCCGCGGGCGTGGCGGGAACGACGGCCAGCCCGACCTCGGGGGTGACGAGCACCAGCGTGGCGCCGAAGGCGCCGATGGCGGCGACGGCGTCGTCGACCGTGTCGCGGACCGCGCCCGCCGCCGAGTCGTCCTCCCAGGCCCGGTTGCGGTCCAGCGTGCCGGTCAGCCAGCCGCCGAGGTCGTCGACGAGCGTGGGGGTGCCCGGCGAGCCGCGCAATTCCGCGGCGAGGTCGGTGTTTTCGACGGTCGACCAGTGCGCGGGCCGGCGGTCGCGGTGCGCGGCGACCCGGTGCGCCCACGCCGCGTCGTCGAAACCGGGCGGCCCGGGGGCCAGGTAGCGCACCGGCTCGCCGGCCGGCAGCGCCGTGGCGATGGCCTCCTCGGCCCAGCGTGACTTGCCCGACCTGATTCCGCCCAGCACCAGCGTGCGCACCGGCGTCAGGCGGCTTTCCCGCGCCGCTTAATCGGCACTGCCGCCGCGCTGGACCTGAGGCCGCGGCGTGCGCAGCCGACGCATCTGCGACGCCCGGCTGGCGGCGTACAGGCCGAGCTTCCAACGGCTTTCGGTGTTCTTGGGGAACTTGGCGTCGACCAGCCTGCTCACCTTGCGGCCCAGCACCACCCCGTCGATGCCCATCACCAGCATCAGCGCCAGCATCGCGGGCGACACGTAGAGCTGCAGTTGCGGCGTGGTGAACATGGCGAACATCAGGAACAGGGTGGACGGCATGAACAGGCCCAGCAGGTTGCGCCGGGAGTCGACCACGTCGCGCACGTAGCGGCGGATCGGGCCGCGGTCGCGGGGCAGCAGGTAAGCCTCTTCGCCGGACATCATGCGTTCCCGGCGGTCGGTGAGGCGGGCGCGGCTGGCGGCCTTGTCCGCCTTGCGCTCCTCGCGGCTGAGCTTCGGACCGGCCAGCGTCTTGCGCCGGGCCCGCGCCTCGGCGGCGGTCATCGGTGCGGGGGCGACGGGCCCCTTCTTGGCGCTGCGCCGGGCTTGGTCACGCTTGGGCGTGGGCCGCCCCTTGGGGCCCGTGCGGTGCGACTCGCGCGTCGCCGCGTCCGACGCCCCGGGGACGTCCGCCGCCACGACGGTCGGGGTCAAGTCCCCGTCCTGGCCTTTCTTGCGGCCCATCAGCTTCACAGGGGCCAGGTTACTTCCCGGCGCGGGTGTGGCGGAATTCGCCTGGAATGCCTCGCTATTAGACCTGCGTCAGCACCGTCCTTGGCCCTACTCTTACCAGTGATGAACGGCTGCCTGTGATGGACGACGGGTCGATGGCCACCGACGACGGCGGTCCCGGCCTCGCTCCCGGCCGTCTGCAGTTGCCGGCCATGCTCGTGCTGGTGGCCCCGGACTGTTACGGCGACAGCATGACGGCCGTCGAGGCGGCCGCGGCGATCGCGACCGGCTGGACCCGCTCGCGCCCCGGCGACCGGTTCATCGTCGCGCCGCAGTCCGACGGCGGCCCGGGGTTCGTCGAGGTGTTGGCCAGCCGCTTGGGGCAGTTGCGGCGGGTGCGGGTGTTCGGTCCGCTGAAGGCGATGGTGACGGCCGAGTGGGTCTTCGATCCCGGCTCGGCGACCGCCTACCTCGAATGCGCCCAGGCCTGCGGTTTGGCCCTGCTCGGCGGCCCGCCCACCCCCGAGACCGCGATGGCGGCGCACAGCAAGGGCGTGGGCCAGTTGATCGCCGAAGCCCTGCGCGCGGGGGCGACGCGCATCGTCGTCGGGCTCGGCGGCAGCGCGTGCACCGACGGCGGGCAGGGGATGATCGCCGAACTCGGCGGCCTGGACACGGCCCGCCGGCAACTGGCGAACGTGGAGCTCATCGCCGCCTCCGATACCGAATACCCGCTGCTGGGACCGTGGGGCGCGGCGCGGGTCTTCGGGCCGCAGAAGGGCGCGGACACCGCCACGGTGGCCGCCCTCGAGGTGCGCCTGCAGGCGTGGGCGCTGATCTTGGAGGCGGTGGCGGGCCGCGACGTCAGCGCCGAGCCGGGCGCGGGCGCGGCCGGCGGCATCGGGGCGGGCCTGCTGGCGCTCGGCGGCCGGTGCGAGTCCGGGGCCGCCATCATCGCCCAGCACACCCGCCTGGCCGACGATTTGGACACCGCCGAGTTGATCGTCACCGGCGAGGGCCGGTTCGACGAGCAGTCGCTGCACGGCAAGGTGGTCGGCTTCCTCGCCGACGCCGCCCGGCCGCGCGGAATTCCGGTGGTGGTGCTGGCCGGGCAGGTCGGGCTGGACAACGCGACGGTCCGCTCGTCGGGCATCATGGCGGCCCTGTCGATCGCCGACCACGCCGGGTCGGTGCGGTTGGCGCAGGCAGACGCCGCCAACCAGCTGATGGGGCTGGCGTCCGTGGTCGCGGCGCGACTCGGGAATAGCGGTCCCGCAAGGTACCGTTGATGGAGTGGGCTTTTTTCGAGCGGTTCGGGCCGGCCGACGGAGGCCGGTGGAATCGACCCTGACGACCACGCCCCACTAGGCATGTAGGAGAAGCAATGACGGTGCAAAACGAGTCGAACGTCGCGACGCACGGCGTGATCCTGACCGAGGCCGCCGCCGCGAAGGCCAAGTCGCTGCTGGACCAGGAGGGACGCGACGACCTGGCGCTGCGCATCGCCGTCCAGCCGGGCGGCTGCGCGGGGCTGCGTTACAACCTCTTCTTCGACGACCGGACGCTCGACGGCGACCTGACCGCGGACTTCGGGGGAGTCACCCTGACCGTGGACCGGATGAGCGCCCCCTACGTCGAGGGTGCGTCCATCGATTTCGTCGACACCATCGAGAAGCAGGGCTTCACCATCGACAACCCGAACGCCACCGGGTCCTGCGCCTGCGGCGACTCGTTCAACTGAGCCGGGGCCGCTGACCGCTGGCGGTCGGTTGTGCAGGGGCTCAGTACGAGCCCGCGGTGCGCAGCACGTAGGAGCAGACGGTGATCTGCCCGCGCTGGAACAGCAGTTGCGCGATGCCTTGCAACGGTCCGCGCGTCGGGCCGCCGCTGGACGGGGTGACTTGCATGCTGAACAGCGCTTGGGCCTGGTACTGCGACAGGTAGACGATCTTGTCGATCGAGGTCACCTCGACCTCGGAGAACTGCTTGCGGAACGCGTCGCTGTTGAGCTTGGCCAACGCCTGATCGGAGCGCTTGTCCTGGACGCCGTCGTACAGGCCGCACAGCGCGTTGCGCACGATCACGTCGATGTCGCGGTGGTCCAGGGCGTCCAGATAGCCCTGGATGGCGGTCTTCGCCGCCCCCTCGGAGAAGGTGGCGCCGCTGTTGGCCCCGTTGGTGCGCACGCCGTACACGATCGCCACGGTCAGCACGGCGACCAGCGTCAGCGCGAGCAGCACGCCGGTGACCAACCGGCGCCGGGACCGCTGCGGCGGGTAGGGAACCGCCGGCGGCGGGTTCCCGGCATAATTGGGAGCCGCGAGTCCCGCGTCGCCGGCGCCGGGCCCGGGCCCGAAGGCGGGGCCGGCAGGCTCGTGCGGGAACTCCAGAGGCTGGGATTCGTTTGGGGGCGTTGGTCCTTCGCCGCCGACGGTGTGGTTCGACGAATGCGGACCGGCCATCGTGGGTCTCCTACGGTGATCGTGATCCCGGCAGCAACTCGAAGCGACGGGAGTGAGTTCCCTAGGGAGGCTAGCGCACCACCCGCGCGCCGAGGAGCGGACGCAACGACGCTCTGGGTGCGTGAGTAAGCTCGATAACCTTGCTAACGAAGAGCGGAGACTTTCGTGACGATCGCGGTAACAGGCTCGATAGCCACCGACAACCTGATGCGCTTCCCCGGCCGGTTCTCTGAGCACCTACTGGCCGACCACCTGCAGAAGGTGTCGCTGAGCTTCCTCGTCGACGACCTGGTCATCCACCGCGGCGGTGTGGCCGGCAACATCGCCTTCGCCATCGGGGTGCTGGGTGGCGACGTGGCGCTGGTCGGCGCGGTCGGCGACGACTTCGACGACTACCGGCAGTGGCTGCAGTCGCACGGCGTCAACACCGACCACGTGCTGGTCTCCGACACCGCGCACACCGCGCGGTTCACCTGCACCACCGACCAGGACATGGCGCAGATCGCCTCGTTCTACCCGGGCGCCATGTCGGAGGCCCGCAACATCAAGCTCGCCGACCTGGTGTCGTCGATCGGGAAACCCGACCTGGTGATCGTCGGCGCCAACGACCCCGACGCGATGGTGGTGCACACCGAGGAGTGCCGCAAACTCGGCCTGCCGTTCGCCGCCGACCCTTCCCAGCAGCTGCCCCGCCTGTCCGGGGAGGAGATCGACAAGCTCGTCGACGGCGCCGCCTACCTGTTCACCAACGACTACGAGTGGGAGCTGCTGCTGTCCAAGACCGGCTGGTCGGAGGCCGACGTGCAGCAGAAGGTCGACCTGCGGGTGACCACGCTGGGTGCCAAGGGCGTCGACATTGTCGAGCGCGACGGCACCACCACCCACGTCGACGTGGTGCCGGAGAACAGCCAGACCGACCCGACGGGCGTCGGCGACGCCTTCCGCGCCGGCTTCCTCACCGGCCGCAGCGCCGGCCTGAGCCTGGAGCGTTCGGCGCAGCTGGGCTCGCTGGTGGCCGTGCTGGTGCTCGAGTCCACCGGCACCCAGGAGTGGACCTGGGACCGCGAGGACGCCAAGAGCCGGCTGGCCGGCGCCTACGGCGACGAGGCGGCCGAGGAGATCGGCGCGATCCTGGCGTAGCCGCGGGTGGCGTCGGCGGCTCACGCCGCCGGCGCCCGGTATCCGGTACCGGCGCTGCGCTGCGCTGCGCTGAACCCGCGAGCGTAAGCACCCTGCGATTTTGGGCCCGGATTTCCGCAGTGGCCTTACGCTCGCGAGGCCAGGCCAGGCCAGGCCAGGCCAGGCCGGGCAGGCCGGGCCCGGGCAGGTCAGAGCAGGCCGGGTGAGCGAGGCAGGCCGGGCCCGGGCAGGTCAGAGCTGGACGGGATACACCGGCTCGCTGATCTGGGGCACCACGCTGTGCTCGACGAAGATCGCGTGCCAGAGCATGAAGATCAGCACCGTCCACAGCCGGCGGCTGTGATCGCTGACGCCGTTGCGGTGCTCGTCGAGCATCCGGCGCACCGCGGCGAGGTCCACCAGGTGGCCGGCCTGCGACGCGTCGACGGTCGCGTAGGCCCACTCCAGCAGTTCTCCGGCCCGCAGCCAATGCCGGATCGGCACCGGGAACCCCAGCTTGGGCCGGTGCAACACGTGGGCCGGGACGACGGGCTCCAGGGCGCGCCGCAGCGCGTACTTGGTGGTCGTGCGGGTGATCTTGGCGTCGACGGGCAGCCGGGACGCGACGGCGAACACCTCGGGATCTAAGAAGGGCACCCGCAGCTCCAGGGAATTGGCCATGGTCATCTTGTCGGCCTTGACCAGGATGTCGCCGCGCAGCCACGTGAACAGGTCGAGGTGCTGCATGCGGGCCACCGGGTCCCAGCCGGCCGACTCGGCGTACACCGAGGCCGTCACGTCGGTGTGGGTCCAGTCCTCGCGGAAGCCCGGCAGCACCTCGCGCAGCTGGGCGTCGGAGAAACTGCGGGCGTTGCCGTAGTAACGCTCTTCGAGCGTCAGCGAGCCGCGGTGCAGCAGGCTCTTGCCGCGCATCCCCTCCGGCAGCGGCCTGGACACCTTGCCCATCGACCGGCGCAGCGGCCGCGGCAGGTAGTCGAACGGCTTGAGCGACAACGGCTCCCGGTAGATCGTGTAGCCGCCGAACAACTCGTCGGCGCCTTCCCCCGACAGCACCACCTTGACGTGCTTGCGGGCCTCGCGGGCCACGAAGAACAGCGGGACCAGTGCGGGGTCGGCCACCGGCTCGTCGAGGTACCACACGATCTCGGGCAACGCGGCGACGAACTCGTCGGGGGAGACCACCTTGGCGATGTGGCGGGCGCCGATCGCCTCGGCGGAGGCCACCGCCACGTCGATCTCGGAGAACCCCTCGCGCTCGAAGCCGGTGGTG
This sequence comes from Mycobacterium sp. E2462, assembly GCF_001672685.1. Taxonomy (NCBI): domain Bacteria; kingdom Bacillati; phylum Actinomycetota; class Actinomycetes; order Mycobacteriales; family Mycobacteriaceae; genus Mycobacterium; species Mycobacterium sp. E2462. The sequence goes on along the minus strand of NZ_LZKC01000127.1, from coordinate 3,776 downwards.
AAGGTGATCAGCCGGGGGTTGTGCCGGATGGCCAGCGCGGCAATCGCGGTCGAGTCGATGCCGCCGGACAGGAACGCCCCGACGGTGACGTCGGCGCGCATGTGTTTGGCCACCGAGTCCTCGAGCACCGCGGTGATCTCGTCGTAGCGGGCCTGCTCGGCGCCGCGGGTGATCGGGGTGGCCGCGAAGCGCGGCGTGAAATACCGGGTGATCTGCGGCCGCTGGCCGGGACGGATGCGGGCGTAGCAGCCCGACTCCAGGCGGCGCACCCCGCGGTGCAGCGTCTCGGGCTCGGGCACGTACTGCAGGACGGTGTAGTGCTGCACCGCCCGCTCGTCGATGCCGGTGTCGAAGCCGATCAACTCGGCCAGGTCCAGCAGGCACTTCTTCTCGCTGGCCACCGCGGTGCCGCCGGCGCCCGTGGCCAGGAACAGCGGCTTGATGCCGAACGGGTCGCGGGCGCAGAACAACTCACCGGTGGCGGTGTCCAGCAGCGCGAACGCGAACATGCCGCGCAGCCGGGTCAGGACGTCGGTGCCCCAGAAGTGGAAGCCGGCAACGATCGCCTCGCCGTCGCCGTCGGTGGCGAACACCGCGCCGTGCCGGGCGGCCAGCTCGGCGCGCAGCTCGAGGTAGTTGTAGATCTCGCCGTTGAACACCAGCACGTAGCGGTCGGGCGCCTCGGGCGGACCCCAGCGCAGCGGCTGGTGCGCGTGGGCGATGTCGATGAACGACAGCCGGTTGAACCCGAACACGACGCTGCCCTCCGCGGCCAGGCCGCCGGGTTCGTCGGGCCCGCGGTGCCGCATCAAACGCAGCGAGCGGCCGACGGCGCCGTCGACGCGGGCGGCGTCGGCGACCTTGATCGAGGAGCTGTCGAAGCCGGGATCCGAACCGTCCGGGGCGGCGACGAACGCCAGCAGACCACACACGGCGCCCCAGTATGCCGCACTCGCGCGCTCGGGGTTGGCGGCGCTCGTGGCGGCCGTGCCCGGCGCGCGCCGAGGGGCCGCGGCGCGAGCCGACCGGGGTTTCGTCGCCGCGCTCAGCCGCGTGGTCTACGCTGCGTAGTATTCGATATCCGAGCAGGAGGCGCCAACGTGACACCTCGCGAGCAGCACCGTTCGCAACGTATGTCGCAGGGCAGGATTCAGCGCCGTTCCGGGGGCGTCAGCGGGGGCCTGTCCCGCCGTCTCCGGCCGTTGGCGCTGGCAGCGACGTTCGGGGGGCTCGCGGTCGCGCTGAGCGGATGCAGCTGGCAGCACGTCCTGGCGTTCGGCTGGCCGGACGGTATCACCCCGCAGGCCCACTACAACCGCGAACTGTGGATCGGCTCGGTGATCGCGGCCCTCGCCGTCGGCGTGGCGGTGTGGGGCCTGCTGTTCTGGTCGTCGGTGTTTCACCGCAAGAAGGCCACTGACACCGAGCTGCCGCGGCAGTTCGGCTACAACATGCCGCTCGAGCTGGCGCTGACCGTCACGCCGTTCCTCATCGTGTCGGTGCTGTTCTACTTCACCGTCGTGGTGCAGGAGAAGCTGCTGCACGTCGCTAAGGACCCCGAGGTCGTCGTCGACGTGACCGCGTTCCAGTGGAACTGGAAGTTCGGCTACCAGCGCGTCGCCTTCAAGGACGGCACCCTGACCTACGACGGCGCCGACGCCGAGCGCAAGAAGGCGATGCTGTCCAAGCCCGAGGGCAAGGACGCCCACGGCGAGGAGCGCGTCGGCCCGGTGCGGGGCCTGAACACCTCCGACCGGCAGTACCTCAACTTCGACAAGGTCGAAACGTTGGGGACCAGCGACGAGATCCCGGTGCTGGTGTTGCCGACCGGCAAGCGCATCCAATTCGACCTGGCCTCCGCCGACGTCATCCACACGTTCTGGGTGCCGGAGTTCCTGTTCAAGCGCGACGTGATCCCCAACGCCGAAGCGAACAACTCGGTGAACGTGTTCCAGGTCGAGGAGATCACCCGGCCCGGCGCGTTCGTCGGTCACTGCGCCGAATTCTGCGGGACCTACCACTCGATGATGAACTTCGAAGTCCGGGTGGTGTCGCCCAACGACTTCAAGGCCTACCTGCAGCAGCGCACGCAGGGCAAGACGAACGCCCAGGCGCTGCAGGCGATCGGGCAGCCGCCGCTGGCGGTGACCACCCACCCGTTCGACACCAAGCGCGGCCAGTTGGCCGGAAGCCAGTAGGTTAGGACGCGAAATGCATATCGAAGCCAGGTTATTCGAATTCATTGCCGGGTTTTTCCTACTGATCGCCGTGCTTTACGGCGTGCTGACGGCGCTTTTCGCAACCGGCGGCGTGGAGTGGGCGGGCACCACCGCGCTGGTGTTGACCGGCGGCCTGGCGTTGATCGTGGCCACCTTTTTCCGCTTCGTTGCTCGGCGCCTCGACACCCGGCCCGAGGACTACGAGGGCGCCGAGATCAGCGACGGCGCAGGCGAATTGGGTTTCTTCAGCCCGCACAGCTGGTGGCCGATCCTGATCGCGCTGTCCGGCTCGGTGACCGCGGTCGGCATCGCGCTGTGGCTGCCGTGGCTGATCGCGGCCGGTGTGATGTTCATCCTGACTTCGGCGGCCGGATTGGTTTTCGAGTACTACACGGGGCCCGAGAAGCACTGATTTTCACGACCCAAGGTCACAATCCGATCACGTGATTGGCGGCCCGGTCGCCAGAACGGGTTTGCCCCTTTTGGTTCGGTAATGTTTTGCCCAGATCAATGAGAACGTCCCAAGCGCGCCCGCGACGATGCAGCGGTGAATCTTTGCGCGTTGGCGATGTAGTCGAACAGGGCAGGCGAAGATGAGCGGGCCGAAGCACCCGGGATGGGACCCGGATGAACCCGACGACGCTCACGGCTTCGATCACGCTTCCGGTCAGGCGTCCGGTCAGGATCTGGGCCCGGACGCCGGCCCTGAGCCGGAACCCGACGCGTTCGACGGCGCAGCGGCGGGGCTGGGGGACGCCGCTCCCGCCGACGGTGACCTGGAACCGCTCGATGGCGGCGCGGACCCCGAGCCGGTGGACCAGACGGGGCAGACCGACGCCTACTCGCGGGCGTACTCGGCCCTGGACGCGGAGCAGTTCACCAGCGGGCCCTACGTGCCGGGCGAGCTGGGGCTCTACGACTACGAGGACTACAACGAGGCCGCCGAGGCCGACGACACCCACAGCGCGCCGCGCTGGCCGTGGATCGTCGGCGTCGCCGCCATCGTCGCCGCGATCGCGCTGGTGGTCTCGGTGTCGCTGCTGTTCGCCCGCACCGACACGACCAAGCTCGCCAACCCGAACACCAGCACCGCCCCGTCGACGCCGCCGCCGCAGGACGAGATCACGACCACCAAGCCACAGCCCCCACCGCGCGGCGATACGCCGAGTATCTGCTCACCATCTAGCAGCTCGTCTGCGGCGCGTCGCTGCTGTTCGACGACAACACGGTGCCGTCGCTGGTCGTGATCGAGCAGTTCAGCCGGCTGACCCGGAACAGGCTGGACGCCTCGACCGAGCCGACGTCGGACTGCGAAATCGGGGTGACCGTGATCGACCACGGGATGTAGACGTTGTGCTGGGTGCGACGCCGGCCCGACGCGTCGACGTAGGTCACCGAGATGATGTCACCGGGGGCTTTGGTGCCGGTCACCGAGTAGGTGACCTGCCGGGGGCCGGCCGGGGTGGTGCTGGGCGGCGGGGCCGCCGCCGACGACGTGGGCGCCGGGGGCGGTGCCGGCCCCGGCGGGGGTGGTGGCGCCGGCCCGCAGGACCGTGA
>NZ_LZKC01000126.1:0-11478 GCF_001672685.1 Mycobacterium sp. E2462 | reverse complement strand
GATCGCGGCTTCGCGCAGCGACGCCACTTCCCGCAGCACGTCGGCGGCGGGCATGGCAGGGCGGGCGATGGCCGGCACCGGCGCGCGCGGCGCCGAGCGGGTGGCCGCCGCCGGGGGCGGGAAGGCCGCCAAGGCTGCGACCGAGACCCCGCCGCCGGCGCCGGGCGGACCCATCACGAGCATCGCCGCCGAGCTGCGGGAACTGGCGTCGCTGCGCGACGCCGGGATCATCACCGAGGCGGAGTTCGTCGAGCAGAAACAGCGGCTACTGCCGCACTGAGGTCCCGGGGAGGTCCCGGCCCGAGCCGCCGGTCCGCCTGCCGGGCCGCAAGGTGATCGCGGCCGCGCACTCTGCAACGATGTGGACACCACCGACAACAGGTTTCGACACAGGCAGGCAATCGTGCACCTCGACGATCGCGGAGAGTTCCGGGTCCAGACTCTGCTCCGCTACCCGGTGAAGTCGATGCTGGGCGAGACCGTGCAGAGCCTGTTTGTCGACGAGACGGGTGCCGCGGGTGACCGGCGGTTGGCGCTGCTCGACGGGGCGACGGGCCACGTCGCCAGCGCCAAGAACCCGCGCCTGTGGCGGGCCCTGCTGACCTGCACCGCCAGCGCGGCCGCCGGCCCGGTGAGCATCCGGCTGCCCGACGGCACCCAGGTGCGCGCCGACGATCCCGCGGTGGACGAGCTGATCTCGCGGTTGACGGGGCGAGCGGTCCGGCTGGTCGCCCAACGCCCGGACGGGGCCACGCTGGAACGCCCGGATCCGGAACAGCTGCTGGAGCTGGGGTTGGACGCCGACGTGGGCGGGCGCATCTTGACGATCGCTCAGGCCACACCGGGGGCGTCGTTCACCGACGAGGCGCCGCTGCACGCGATCACCACCGCCACCCTGGATCACATCGGCGTGGAAGCGCTGCGGTACCGGCCGAACGTGGTGATCGCCACGCCGCCGGGTTACCCGCCGTACGCCGAAAACGATTGGGCCGGTTCACAGATCGTGGTCGGCGAGGCGCGCCTACGCGCGCTGACGGCAACCTCGCGGTGCGTGGTTCCCACGCTGGAACACGGGCCGTTGCCCCGAGCCCCGCAGGCCTTGCGCGTGCCTGCGGCCGAAAACCGGATCAACACCGGCGGCCACGGTGCGCAGCCGTGCGCGGGGGCGTACCTCGCGGTGGCCGAACAAGGCACCATCCGGGTGGGCGACCCGGTGAGCATCCCGGCCTAGGCGGCCGCGGCCGTCCTGGTCCCTCAGCCGCCGAGGTTGCGCACCGCGGTGTCGAGGTCTTCGGCGAGCTCGGCCAGCTGCCGCTCGGAGGGTTGCGCGTCACCGGCCCGGGCCACCAGCTCGCCGCGCGTCGAGATTTGCAGAGCGCCTTGATATTCCGGCGAGGCGAGCTGGTCCGGTGTCACCACCTCGACTCGGCCTTCGATCAGAACCAAGGCGGCTTCGGAGTCGCTGCTGCCCACCAGCCGCTGCACGTCACTCGCGTTGACCGTCATCACTTTCCCCGTCTCGTGCGCCGTCGGCCCGTCGTGGACGTAGCTGTGCCCGCCACGGAGCCGCGTAACCGTGTGTGAACCCTCACCCCAGGACGCCGGCGATCTTGAGCACCAGCAGCACCGCCACGGCCACGAAGGCAAGGACGAAGATGCCGATGCCGACCGCGCTCAACACGCCGCTTGGCCGCAGGCCGCCCTTGGCGGGCTCTTGGTGGTCGATCGCACCCGAGGTTTGCGCCGCGGCCGGGGGAGTGTCTCCCGGTGTGGCGCCTCCGCCCGGTTCGAGGCCCGGCGTGCGCGCGGGCTCGGGGTTGGGAGGTTGTGCGGTCATAGCGGTGCCGACCCTTCCGTCGCAGTGGGTCCTGTCGAACTGTCATGCCGGGCAACGCATGTCGCGAGACCCGGTGGTACGACCCACAGCGGGGTGCCGGCGCGGAGCGCGGGGCGTCGCCAGTGACCCAAGGGGAGGCTACCCGCCGCGCCGCGCCTCTAACGTTCGGCGGGCGATCAGCTTTCGACGTGCGGGGTCGGGCTTTGCGCGGATTCCCATTTCGACTCCGCGGAGCGCTTCACCGCGGTTCCGGCGGCCAGGTCGAGTTGGAACGTTTCACCGTTGTCGTCTTCGAAGGTGACGATGAAACCCCCGGAAGTCGCGTCCTTGAACACCACTTTGTAGGGCCGTTCGCCGCAACCGCGGTCGACGGCGACGATGTCGCCTGGGCTGACGTCGTCGATGGGGTCGTTGCCGGAGACTTCGGACATGGCGTCGACGGTAGTCGATGCCCGCCGACCGGCACTCGCCCGGGCGTTTACCCCGTCCGAATCATGATCCGATGGTGCGAAATGCCCTCGCCCGTAACATGTTTCGTTCCAACGGCAAGCCGCCCACCAGTCCCGGCGCCGGCAGTGACGGGGATCACAGCGTTGTTTAGGTGGCCGGATCCGTGGAATGCCAGGGCCTGGACACCGAGGACCCGCGCCGGGTCGGAGGCGACAGGCTCAAGGAGACGTTTGGGATGAGTGAGCAGAACAAGGCCGACGAGGCACGCAAGGGATTGATCGATTCGGTCAAGGGCAAGGCCAAAGAGGTCGTGGGCGCCGTGACCGGCAACGAATCGCTGACCGCCGAGGGTCAGCTGGAACAGACGCAGGCGCACGACCGCAAGGAGGCGAACGCCATCGAGGCCGACGCCGAGGCGCAAGCGAAGCAGGCGCAGGACCAGGCCGCCGAGGTCAGGGCGGCGGGCGCCGATCAGCGGCTGGCGGCCGACGCGCAGGCAGTGGCGGCCGAGGACTCCATCGAGAACCAGCAAGCAACCCAGAAACGCGCCGCCGAGCAGGCCGCGCAGCGTCGCGCGGTCGCCGAGACGACGCAGGCCGAGATCGCGGCGCAGCGCGAGGCGCAGCAGGCCAGGGCCGAGGAGCGTGAGGAGATCCGCGACGCCACCGAGGAGGTTGTCGACGCCCTCGCCGAGCACCAGACCTCGGTGCAGGTGGCCGACAACGAGGAATCGGAGGCCGCGCGGCTGCGCCGCCATGCCGAGAACGTGTCCGACGAGGCCGACCTGCCCTGACGGCGGGTCTTGAAGACAGGGAGAGAGTCATGAGGATTTCCGAGCTTCCGCTGGCGGTGCTGCGGTTCAACTATCAGCTCGCGCGGTTACCACTGCAGCTGATCGAGGATCGGGTGATCACCCGCATCCCCACCGAGGCGCCCGCGCGGCTGTTCTACGAGCGCTCGCTCGGCATGCTCGACACCACCGTCGGAAACGCGCTGGGAGACCCGGACCTGGTGGAGCGTGGTGCCGCGCTCGTCGAGCGCAGCGACGCGCTGGGGCGGGCGGCGCAGCTCGACGCCAAGGCGTCGACCCGCAAGCAGCAGGCCGACGCGAAACTGCAGGGCGCTCGCGAGGAGGCTGTGCAGGAACGCCAGGAGGCGCAGGCGGCCACCCAGCAGGAGATCAAAGAGGCCCGCAACGCCGCCGAGCAGCGCAAGCGCGACGCCGCCCAGTCGGCCCAGAAGGCCAGCGCCGCGGCGAAGCAACGCGCCGACGAGGTGGCCGCCAAGCAGAAGGAGACGGTCGAATCCACCAGGCGCCAGGTGGAGAATCGGACTCAGGCCACCGAAAAAGCCGCCGCAGAGGCCGCGGCGGCCAAGATCGACAAGGCCGAGGACAAGCTGGGCGAGGCCGCCGCGAAGCGCGCCGAGGCCGACCGGGTCGAGGGGCTGGCCGACGCCGAGAAGCGCGAGCGCAAGGCCAACGACTGACGCCGCTGGTCAGACGCGCGGCGGGGGCCCTTGGTTGATCTTGTTGACGGCGTACGTCGCGGCCTGGTTGGTCATCCCCGCCTCGATGTAGGAGACGTGGGCCATGATGTTGCCGCCCGGCGAGCAGATCGGGTCGTCGGGTGCACACAGGCTCAAGGTCTTGCCGCCGTAGGCCGGGTTGATGGTCGGCAGCGGCTGGCCTCCCCACAGCATGGTGGAGAACCCGCTGGTCGGCTCGCCGAACAGGGCGACTGCGGCGACGTGGTCCGCCACCGACGCCGGCATCGCGTTGGTGGCCAGGTCGATGACGGTCGAGCCTTGCGAGTAGCCGCCGAGCACGAGCCGGGAGTTCGGGCAGTTGGCGACGGTCTGTTGAATGTGGGAGCTCGCATCGGCCGACCCGGCGTTGGCGCTGTTGTGGTAGTCGTCGTTGGCGGGGTAGTTGACCGCGTAGACGTCCACGGACCGGCCGCCCAGCTGCGAGGTCAGCGAGTCGACGAAGGCCTGCCCGATGTTGCCCAGCCCCGGCTCCTGGTGAGTGCCGCGCGCGAACACCACCGCCACGTCCGAGCAAGGATCTGCCGAGGCGGCGGGCGGGCCGAGGGGTGCGCTCAGCAACGCCCACGTCGTCGCGGCCGAGACACCCAGGATCCGAACAGTTGCGCGTGCGGTCATGCCCAAATCCTGACATACCGGTCCGCACGGCCGCGCCCGCGGCTGGAACGGCGGCGGTGAAGGGCGAGCCGGGTCAGCCGCCGGCGGGCCGGATCCGCACGGCGCCCCGCCAGTCGCCGTCGGGATCGAGGACGCGGCCGCGCTGGACGATCTCCACCTCACCGGCGCGGGCGAGGTGGCGCGCCGCGTCGCGGGCGTCGTCCATCAGCGACCGCCAGTCGGCGCCACCGACGGCCCGGGCGGCGTCCGACGGGCAGATGCTGCTCTGGCGGCCCCGGTGCGCGGCGAGCGCGCGGATCGACGACATGAGCCGGCTGCGGAGCGGCCCGTCGCCCAGGGCCGCCGCGGCGTCCTCGGCGACCCGGCCGCCGTCGTCGAGCGCCCGCTGCAGCTCCGCGCGCATCCTGTCAGCCATCTCACCAGTCAACACCCGGCCGCGGCCGCGATCCGCGGAACCGCCACCGACGCGCGACCGTTGAACCGGCATGCGCGTCGACACCTCCGCCCGCAGGACGCCGGCCGACCCCGCCGGCCGGCTCCTCGACATCAAGCGGATCTACCACGAGCCCGGCATCGAGCGCTTCGCGCGGGCCCGTGAGGTGCTCGACCGCTTTGCCGGCGCCGAACTGATCGAGGTCCCGTCGCACCAGGCGATACCGGGGTTGTACGGCAGCGAGGGCAACGTCGAGGACTGGGTCCGCAACAAGCGCGAGGTGCTGGTCCTCGGGGAGAAGAAGAGCCTGTCGGCGCGCCGCAACGAACGGTCCAGCGACTGGATCGCCCCGTCGACCGCCAACGGCTGCGCCATGGCCTGCTCGTACTGCTACGTGCCGCGGCGCAAGGGGTACGCCAACCCCATCACGGTGTTCGCCAACATCGACAAGATCACCGGCTACCTCGAGCGGCACGCCGCCCGGCAGGGCGTCAAACCGGAACCCAACCAATGCGACCCGGTGGACTGGGTCTACGACATCGGCGAAAACAGCGACTGCTCGGTGGACGCCCTGGTGTCGGCCAACGTGCGTGACCTGGTCGACCTGTTCGCCCGCATCCCGAACGCCAAGGCCAGCTTCGCCACCAAGTTCGTCAACCGCGACCTGTTGGCCTACGACCCGCGGGGCGGCACCCGCGTGCGGTTCAGCCTGATGCCCGCAGGCGTGTCCCGGATGGTCGATATCCGCACCTCGAAGATCGCCGACCGCGTCGCGGCCATCGACGACTTCGTCGAGGCGGGATACGAGGTGCACCTCAACTTCAGCCCGGTCATCGTCTACGACGGCTGGCTGGACGACTGGGCCGAGCTACTCGACCAGGTCGCGGATCACACCAACCAGCGGACCAAGCGGCAGTTGGCGGCCGAGATCATCTTCCTCACGCACAACCAGGGGCTGCACGACGTGAACCTCGGCTGGCACCCCAAGGGCGAGGAGTTGCTGTGGCGGCCGGAGCTGCAGCAGCTCAAGCGCAGTCAGAGCGGGCAGTGGAACGTGCGCTACAAGAGCCCGTGGAAGGGGCGCTGGGTGCAGGACCTCACCGACCTGATCGCGGTCAAACTGCCCGACTGCCGGGTGCGGTACGCCTTCTGACCGTCATCGCCCACGCCACCGCGGCGTGCGCTTCTCGGCCCACGCCCGCAGCCCCTCGGCGACGTCCTCGGTCGCCCCGGCCACCTTGCGCATGGTCTCGCCGAAGCGCACCGCTTCGATCCAACCCATGTCCGCGGCGCGCCACGCCACCTCCTTGGTCGCCCGCTGGGCCAACGGCGCGGCCTCGGTGAGGGTGCGGGCCCAGGCCGCCGCCTCGGCCTGCAGGTCGCCGGGCTCGACCAGCTTCCAGACCAACCCCACCTCCTTGGCCCGCTCGGCGCTCATCGGCTTTCCGGTCAGCAGCAGCTCCATGGCGTTCGCCCAGCCCACCCGCTGCGGCAACCGGATGGCGCCCACGATCGTCGGCACTCCCAGGGACACTTCGGGGAAGCAGAAAGTCGCCTCCGTGCTGGCAATGACGAAGTCGCAGAACAGGACTCCGGTCACTCCGTAGCCGATGCAGGGGCCGTGCACCGCGGCGATGGTCGGCTTGAACAACTCCATCCCGCTCTCGAACGAGTTGATCGTCGGCTTCTCCCAGAAGGTGCCGCCGAACGTACCGACCGAACCCTCGCCGTCTTTCAGGTCGCCCCCGGCGCAGAAGACGCTGCCGTTGGCCGTGAGGATCCCGACCCAGGCGTCCAGGTCGTCGCGGAAGCGGTCCCAGGCCGCGTTGAGCTCCTGGCGCAGCGCACCGTTGATGGCGTTGCGCGCCTCGGGCCGGTTCAGCGTGAGGGTCGCGACGTGGTCGTGCAACTCATAGGTGACGAGGCTCATGGCTGAACCCTATTGCGCCCCGCGCCCGCTGCGGGGGCCGCGGGTGCCCGCTAGCCGTCGCGCCGCTCCAGCGCGAAGACGGGAATGACCCGGCTGGTCCTGCTCTGGTACACGCCGAAATTCGGTGCACGGGAGACGATCTCGTCGAACACGGCATCTCGCTGCGCGCCGTGCAGCTCCTCGGCCAGCACCGCGAAATCCGCCCCGCCGGCTTCGACCCGTGCCGAAGGACGCGCGCGCAGGTTGTGCACCCAGGCCGGATCTTTGGGGGCGCCGCCGCGCGATCCCACCACCGTCATGCGCCCGTCGACCGTGAAGTACGCGAGCGGCGTCAACCGTGGCCGGCCCGACTTGGCCCCGGTGGTGGTCAGCAACAGGACCGTGTGGTCTTCGAAGACGCCCCCGACCTTGCCGCCGGTCGCGTAGAACTCGTCGACAATCTGGTCGTTGAACGTTTTCAGCGCCGCGTCGTCCGTGCGGAACAATTCGTCGTCGAACTCCTGCATGAGCACGAGGATACGCAACACGGCCTGCCCACAGGCCGCGCGAATCATGTTGCGTTGCAAGCCTTGTGCTAGCCAGCAGCTCTCACGGCACGTGGGGGCGGTGCATGTTGTGCAGCCGGGCGCCGAGGTGGTCGATGCCCTTTTCGCCCGCGCGTTTGATGTCGTCGAAGGTGACGCTGACGCGTTCGTAGGCCTTGACCCGCTCCGCCTTGACCTTCTTGGTATAGGTCCTGCGGTCCGCCGGGGTCAGGTCGACGTCGTCGGTGAACGCGCCCAGCAGCGCGCGCGGGTAGAGCCGCTCGACCAGGACGACGTTGATCTCCGCGCACACCACCAGCGCGACGGACGCGAGGAACAGGAACGCCAGCGCCCCGAGCACGAGCGCGAACACGCTGTTGGTGGCGCTCGCCCGCCTCACGGTGTGTGCCACGTAGCCGGCGCCGAACCACTGCAGCAGCTGCCAGATGAACGCCGCCGCGACGGCTCCCGGCCATACCTCGCGGTAGGTGAGGGGCCGGGCGGTGGTCACCTTGAACGCGATCAGACAGATCACTGCGTTGATCGCCACGGCGAGCAGGGCCAACCCGATTTTGCCGAAGGCGCCGAGCGCGCCGGTGGCGTGCCCGACGGCCGACAAGGCGGTGGCCGCGACCGCGGCCGACCCCAGGCACAGCAGAAGCAGGCCGCTGCGCAGCCGCGCGCGCAGGGGATCCGGGCGTTGATGCTTGGGCACCGCCCACACCGAGTCCATGGCGTTCTGCAGCGCCTGGCCCACGCCCAGCCCGCCGTAGAGCGCGCCGAGCAGCCCGATGACGACGCCCGTCGGCCCGCCGCTCAGGCCCTCGGGGTGGTGGAGCTGGTTGCCGATGACGGGAAACTGGCTCAGCGTGCTGTGCAAGACCTGCGCTTGCAGGTCCGGCCGCCCGGCCAGCACCACGCCTAGGCCGGTGGTCAGCAGCAACAGCAGCGGAAACAGCGACACCAGCGCGTAGTAGGTGATCAGGACGGCGAGGTAACCGCCCTGGTCGTCGTTGTACTTGTAAACGACAGCCACCAGCACCCCAACGGCCCGATTCCGTCGCTGCAGGTCATCCAGCCAACCGACCATCGCCGATCACTTTTCTTCGCGGGGGCCACAGGCCCGGTCAATGCGCTGGGTGATACCCAATTGCGGCCGCCTCGTAACCACATCGGTTCGGTGAAGCGGGGCCGGCCGCGATCAGCCGCCGTTACGACGCGCCCTGGCCAACACCTGATCGTCGGCGCGGTCGTCGTCGCGGCGGGGTCCCTCGAAGGCCCGGGCGCGCTCCTCGGCGTCCGGGCTACCCGTGAAGGTCCCCGACACGGCGGCGTCCACGCGCGATTGCGCGGCGTCGGCGGCCGCCGGCTGGCCGCCGTCCAGCACGCCGGGAAGCGACCCTGGCGAGTGCTCGACGCGGTGGCGCAGCAGAGCGCCCTGCTGGGTGCGATGCAGCCAGGTGACCATGCCCTCGCGGACCGCGCAGCGCAGGTCGAACAGCAGGCCCGCGTTGGCGGCGCTGACCAGCATGCGCACCCGGACCCGGCCCTCGACCGCGTCGGTGACCTGCAGCACTCCGGCGCGGCCGTCCCACAGCTCGTTGCAGCGCAGCAGCCGGTCCAGCTCTTCGCGCATCGCGTCCAGCGGAACGCTGAAGTCGACGTCCATCTCCACGGTGCCCAGCAGCGCGGTGGCGTTGCGGGTCCAGTTCTGGAACGGCGTCTTGGTGAAGTAGGTGCACGGCAGCACCAGCCGACGCTCGTCCCACAGGTGCGCGACCACGTAGGTCAGCGTGATCTCCTCGATGCGGCCCCACTCGTTCTCCAACACCACCACGTCGCCCACCCGGATCGCGTCGGAGAACGCGATCTGCAGGCCCGCAAACACTGCGCCCAGGGAGGTCTGCGCCGCCAGACCGGCGACCACCGACAGCACCCCGGCCGAGGCGAACAGCGTCTTACCCAGGTTGGAGAAGGCGGGGAACGTCATCAGGATGGTCGCGAGGCCGAATGCCACCACCAGGGCGACGACCAGGCGGCGCAGCACCGTGATCTGCGTGCGCACCTTGCGCCGGTGCCGGTCGGCATCGCTGATTTCCTCGCCGCCGGCGAACCGCGCGATGGCGCGCCGCTCGGCGACGAACACCAGGCTGGCCACCAGCCAGGTGCCCGTGGCCATGACGGCGATCACCAGCAGGTGGTCCGCCCAGCCGCGCCACATCGCCGACGAGTCCGACGTGTGATGCATCGCGTTCGTCGCGGCGATGACCATGAAGGTGGCCCGCAGGGGCCCGCGGGTCAGCACGTCGATGTCGGCGATGATCGCGCTGCGGCCCTTCACCCGCTGCAACAGCCACGACAACGCGACACCGAGGCCGTAGGCGAACACCACGGCGCCCACCACCCAGCCGACGTTGAGGGCCGTGTGGGCGAAGGTCTCGGGCACGATCGTTTTCGGCATAGCGAAGGCTGCTCCTAGGTGGGGGAGGGTGGGATTCACGCCATTGGGGCCCAACTCGGGGCCTCATAGGCCTTCCCCGGATGCGGCTCGAAAAAAACGTCAGCCCACAGTTTTTCGGATTGAGACCGTCGTCACAGCGAACGCCGGTTCGCGGCCGCGCCTATCGTGGCCTGGTGGCCGAACCGTCCGTCGTGCAGTTACGCGAGCGGCTCGACGGTCTGACCTTTCGCGACGCCGCCCGGCTGGGCCGGCGGCTCAAGCAGCTGCGCGGCGCCGCCCCGGAGAAGCTGCAGCGCCTGGCCGACCAGGTCGCCGCGGCCGAGGCGCTCGTCGCCGCGCGCCGCGCGGCGCTGCCGGCGATCAGCTACCCCGACCTGCCGGTCAGCGAGCGCCGCGAGGAGCTCGCCCACGCCATCGCCGGCAACCAGGTGGTCGTGGTCGCCGGAGAGACCGGGTCCGGGAAGACCACCCAGCTGCCCAAGATCTGCCTGGAGGCGGGCCGCGGCATTCGCGGCACGATCGGGCACACGCAGCCACGCCGGTTGGCCGCGCGCACTGTCGCCCAACGCATCGCCGACGAGCTGGGCAGCCCGCTGGGCGACATCGTCGGCTACACCGTGCGTTTCACCGACCAGGTCAGCGACCGGACGCTGGTCAAGTTGATGACCGACGGGATCCTGCTCGCCGAGATCCAGCGGGACCGCCGGCTGTTGCGCTACGACACGTTGATTCTCGACGAGGCCCACGAACGCAGCCTCAACGTCGATTTTCTGCTCGGCTACCTGCGCGAGCTGCTGCCGCGCCGCCCCGACCTCAAACTCATCGTGACGTCGGCGACCATTGAGCCGCAACGCTTTGCGGCGCACTTCGGCGGCGCACCGATCGTCGAGGTGTCCGGGCGGACGTATCCGGTCGAGATCCGCTACCGGCCGCTCGAGGTCGCCGTGCCGGCCGCCGCCGCGCCCGACTCCGGGGATCCCGACGACCCGGACCACGAGGTGGTGCGCACCGAGATCCGCGACGAGATCGAGGCGATCGTCGACGCCATCGGAGAACTCGAGGCCGAGCCGCCCGGCGACGTTTTGGTGTTCCTGTCGGGCGAACGCGAAATCCGGGACACCGCAGAGGCGTTGGCGGGCCTCCGGCACACCGAGGTGCTGCCCCTGTATGCGCGCCTGCCGACCGCGGAGCAACAGAAAGTGTTCGCGCCCCACACGGGGCGCCTCGTCGTGTTGGCCACCAACGTCGCGGAAACGTCGCTGACCGTGCCCGGCATCCGCTATGTCGTCGACCCCGGCAACGCCCGCATCTCCCGGTACAGCCGCCGCCTGAAGGTGCAGCGGCTGCCGATCGAGCCCATCTCGCAGGCGTCCGCGGACCAGCGGGCCGGGCGCTGCGGCCGGATCGCCCCGGGGGTGTGCATCCGGCTGTACGCGGAGGACGACTTCGCCGCCCGACCGCGCTACACCGACCCCGAGATCCTGCAGCAACTGCACGCCGTCCCGGACGCTGCGCCGGTCCGGTGGGTCGAGGAAGGGAAAGAGCTCGACGTCCCCCAGCTGCAAGGCCGCCATCTGCAGCAGCACGGCCGCGAGGTTGGTGCGCAGGATCTCGGGGTCGGTGTAGCGCGGTCGGGCGGCGAAGTCGTCCTCCGCGTACAGCCGGATGCACACCCCCGGG